>JAQGMT010000327.1 GCA_028292185.1 Ramlibacter sp.
GTCGAGGGCGCGCAAGCCGCCGAAAGACTTGCTCGCGCGAAAGATATCAAGGGTGAGGGCGGCCACCTTCAACCAGTCCTGTCAGATAAGTGCGTTGCCTAGCGGGTCAGGCTCAATTCGCCCGGCGCGCCGCCCAGCGTCTGGTCGGGGCGGCAGCTGATGACCATGATCAACAAAGTAAGAACATAGGGAGCCGCATTGAAAAGGTAATAGCCCGATGTGATGCCAAGCGACTGCAGCGCCGGGCCGAGCGCGCCGGCGGCGCCAAAGATCAGCGCGGCCATCAGGCAATGCAGCGGCCGCCAGCGCGCAAAAATGACCAGCGCCACCGCCATGAGGCCCTGGCCGCTGGACAGGCCTTCATTCCAGCTGCCGGGGTAGTAGAGCGACAGATACGCGCCGCCGACCGCGGCCGAAAACCCGCCGGCGGCAGTGGCCGCGATCCGGATCGGCGTCAGGCGGTAGCCCAGCGCGCGCGCGGTTTCCGCGTGGTCGCCGACCAGCCGCAAGACCAGGCCCCAGCGCGTGCTGGCCAGCCCCCAGTGCAGCACGCCCGCCAGGACGATGCCGACGACGAACAGCCCGTTGATCTGCAGCGCATGGCGCACCTGCGAACTGGCGCTCCAGTCGCCCAGCGATAAGGCCGGCAACATCGGCGCCTGCGCCTGGATGATGGGCTTGCCCAGGTAGAACGCGAGCCCGATGCCGAACAGCATCAACGCGATGCCGAACGCGATGTCGTTGACCCGCCGCATCGAGCACACCATTCCGTGCAGCGCCCCGAGCGCGAGCCCGGACAGGCCGGCCAGCAAGACGCCAACCCAGGGCGAGCCGGAGACGAGCGAACCGGCATAGCCGGTCATCGCGCCGCAGACCAGAATACCTTCCAGGCCCAGGTTGATGCGCCCGGCCTTTTCGGTCAGGCATTCGCCCAGGCTGACAAACAGGAAGGGCGTGCCGACCCGGATGGCGCCGGCGAACAAGGCCAGCGCCAGTGCCGCGTAATCGAACGAAGCCGCCGCGCTCTCAACCACGCACGGCCTCCGTCAGCATGGGTTCCACGGGGGGAGATTGCAAACGCAGGCGCCAGGACGCGAGCCGGCCGCTGAGCGCTTCCCAGGCCAAGAGGTTGATGAAAAGCAGGCCCTGCAGCACATGCGTGGTTGCGTCCGGCAGGTCGAGCCGGCGCTGCAGCAGACTGCCGCTCGATTCGATGCCGCCGATCATCATTGCGCAGGCGATGATCGCCAGCGGATTCTGGCGCGCCGCGAACGCGACCAGGATGCCGCTATAGCCATAGCCCGCCAGCAGTGCGCTGTTGGCGCTGCCGTGCACCGCCGCAATCTCCAGCATGCCGGCCAGGCCGGCCGCCGCGCCCCCCAGCATGCATGCGCTCAACGCGATGCGCCGCACCGGCAGGCCGACCAGGCGGGCCGTGCGGATATTTCCGCCGACCACCGCCATGGCGAAGCCGAAGACACCATGGCGCACCAGCAGGTGCGCGGCGATACAGGCGACGACACCCCACAACAATCCCCAATGCACATCCAGCCCGGGCAGCGAACCGATCATGTAGTCGGCCGGCAAGGGGAAGGTGGATGGTTTGTTGAGGCTGGCGGGATCGCGCAGCGGGCCTTCCACCAGGTGCCGGAACAGTGCAAGCGCAATATAGGCCAGCAACAGACTGCCGATGGTTTCGTTCACGCCGCGAAACAGGCGCAGCGCACCGGCCAGCGCGATCCAAAGGCCGCCGGCGAGCGCCCCTGCGATCGCCATCAGGACGAGCGCCGGCAATGCCGGAAAGGCGTGCGGCAGAACCATGGGTGTGAGGGCCGCCGCCAATCCGCCGAGCGCCAGCGCTCCTTCGCCGCCAATGATCACCAGGCCGGCGCGCGCTGGCAAGGCCACACACAGCGCAGTGAGCATCAGCGGCGCGGCGCGCTGCAAGGTGTTTTGCCAGGCAAAGCCGGATCCGAACGCGCCGACGAAGATCAGCTTGCACGCTTCCAGTGCCGGTTCGCCCTGTATCGCAAGAAACAAGGTGAACATGAGCAGCGCGCCGCCGAGCGCGCAGGCCGTTGGCGTCGCCGGCAGCAGCCGCAGCAACACCCGGCGAACCAGGACGTGCATCGAGATCGCGTCAAGCCTGCCCGACGACGCCTGCGACCAGGTAATTCATCGAATCCAGGGCCGCCTGATCCGACACCACGCCGGCCGGTATCGCGACGCCGCCCTTGTTGTCTTTCAATGGGCCTTTGAAGATCGGAAAGTCGCCGGCCAGCATTCGGGCTCGAATCGCGTCGGCCTTGGTCTTGGCCGCAGCGCTCACGGCCGGACCATAGGCCGAGTTCTTGACGAAACCTTCCTTCAGGCCGCCGCGCACATAACCCACCATGGGCTTGCCTGCCTGCACCGCCTTCACATAGGCGCCGTAGGGCGTGGCCCAGTTCCATTCGGTGCCGGTCAGAAAGCCCTTCGGTGCGAGCTTGGTCAGGCTGACGTAGTTGCCGACGCTCATCACGCCGCGCCGCTCCGCCGTTTCCACCGTGGTTCGGGGCGACTGGCAGTCGCAGGTCAGAATGTCGCAGCCCTGGTCGATCAGGCTGTTGGCCGCTTCGGCTTCCTTGATCGGCAGCGACCAGTCGCCGGTGAAGATGACGTGCGTGGTGATCGACGGATCGACCGACTGCGCGCCGAGAGTGAAGGCATTGATGTCGATCAGCACCTGCGGTACCGGCTTGGCCGCGACCCAGCCGATCTTCTTGGATTTGCTCATGAAACCGGCGACGATGCCATCGATATACGCGGCCTGCTCGAACAGGCCCCAGAAGCTGCCGACATTGGCCGGGAACGTGCCCTTGCCCCGCACGCCGCAATGCGCGAACTGCACCTTCGGATATTTTTCCGCGACCTTCAGCACGTGCGGGTCGAGATAGCCGTAGGAGGTCGGGAAAATCAACGAGGCACCGTCCTGCACGATCATCGCTTCCATGGTTTTCTGGACCGCGGCCGTCTCCGGAACGTTTTCTTCTTCGATCACCTTGACGCCGGGCATCTTCTTGAGGGCCGCCGCCGCCTGCGAATGCGCCTGGATATATCCGTAGTCGTCGCGCGCGCCCGGATAGATGAAGCCAACCGTGATCTTCTCTCCGGCCGCCTGCGCGAGCTGGAACGGCAGCGTGCTGCCGAGCGCGATCGCGCCGGTGGCCTGGAGGAAATGACGGCGATTGTTGTGGTTCACGTTGGCCCCTTTAACAAAATAAGTAAAACGAGAGATTGAAAAAAACGGTCCCGGGGTTCAGCTGCCTCGGCCGGGGAAAATGCTCTTCTTGATTACCGCGTGCACGCCCCAATTGCCGTCCACGACTTGCGTGATGCCGAAATCCGCGGCCACCGACATCAGCGAGATGGCTTCGTCTTCGCTCAAGCCTTGTGTCGTCATCAGGAAGTGCCGCATCTTGTGATACGCGTCGCGCATCGCGAGGTCCACCGACGACTTCTGGAAGATCGCGCTCTGCGCATCCGCACCCAGCTCGGCCAGGTAATTGGCGTGGCTGAAACCGTGCACCAGCCACTCATCCCGCGTCTCAAGCAGCGGGTAGTGAAGACCGGCCAGCGGGGTTCCGGGCAGCGAGGCCTTCTTGTGCAGGACAAGCTGGAAAACGCCGGTGAGCGAACATTCGATCGCCGTGCCGCACAGCTCGGCGTCGCCTTGCGAAGCATGCGGATCGCCGACCGAAAACAAGGCGCCCGGCACCGACACCGGGTAGTACATCGAGGCGCCTTTGCCGATGCGCCAGTTGTCGATGTTGCCGCCGGTATAACTCGGTGGAACGGAGGTGACCAGATCCGCTTCCGCCGGCGCGACGCCCATGACGCCGAAGTGCGGGCGGATCGGCACCCGGAAGCCTTTCAGCACGTTGTAGTTTTTCTCGATCGTTGCATGATCGACGGGGACGCCGGGGTAATCCATGATCGAATGGGTGACACCGAACGGGTCGGTCTGCGGTGTCCAGCGAAAGTTGTAGACCGCCTGCGCCCAGTTGCGTTCCCGGGTGGCGTCCAGCTCGAAAATGGTGATTACCTCCCGCTTTTGGGGCGTTTCGAGCGTGTCCCCGTAATGGAAGCCCCACCATCCCGCCGCATTGCTGCCGAAGGTTTTCCCCTTGTATTGCGGGTTGCCGCTGGGACGCGGCAGCACGTCCAGAATACGCACTTCGAGGACGTCGCCCGGCTGCGCGCCCTTGATCGCCACCGGCCCGGTGCAGATATGCGCGCCCAGTCCGCCGCCGGCGCCCACCTTGCTGTCCATCGGACCGGCGCCGCGGCGATCGACGTTCTTCTTCGTGGCATCCCAGTAGAAGACACTCTCGGCGCCCGGGTCCCCGCGAACCATCCGTTCGGCATCGTCATTGGCCTGGTGCGTCAGCGTCTCGATGGTGACGAGGTCACCCGATTCCACTTCGATCAGGGGCGCCATCGAACGGCTGAAAAACCCCCAATGCACTGTCTTGTCGTTCGCCGCAATGTAGTAGTGGGCGGACTTCTCAGGGAGGGTTGGCGCCGCACCGGAGATGGCCGAAGCACCTGGATTCGGCGCGCCCGGCGCGCTCCCCTGCGATGCGTCCGTGCCGCCGAGGTCAGACAGCACGCGGCGTTGCGCCTGGTCGAATTGGTCCTTTATTTCAGGGCTTGTGTTGTGCGAATGATGGGGGCAGTCTGTCGTGCAATGATGATCCGTCATGGTTTCCGCTGTTGTACTTATGTTCGAATTGCGTCGCGCACAAAACGAATGCAGCGAAGCAAGGCGCGTGCCAAGCCATTCACGTCATAACGATCGAAATTGGTGCGGGCCCTTCCGAACCCATCTGGCGGCGCCTACTTGGTGCGCTGCAGGAAGATGCCCTCGAAGCGCTTGAGCCAGACGGCCTGCTTGTCGATCGCCTGGGCGCCGTCGATGCCTTTGATCGGCATGTCCCCGAACGGTGAGGGCGCCTTGCGGCTGGACGGCGTGAAGTTCTTCTGCGCCAGCAGCGGCTGGCCCTCGCTGAGGAAGAAGTCGTAGAGCAGCGCCGCGGCATGCGGGTGCGCCGCCTTCGCGTGCACCGCGACGGCATGCATCGAGGCGATGGCCGGCTGCAGCACGATCCAGTCGATGTTTCCGCCCTTGGCCTTCAATTGCGGCGGCTTGTAGCTGTAGACGGTGAGGGCGAACGGAACCTCGCCGGCGGCGACCAGATTGGCCAGCAGCGTGTGGCCCTTGCGCACCGAGATGCCGTTGGTGGCCGCGATGTCGCGGAACAGCTTCTCGCCCTTGGCTTCGCCTATCGTTTCCAGCAAGGTGCCGAACCAGGACTCGTCCGTCGCTTCGATTCCCAGCCGTCCCTTCCAGCGGGGATCCAGCAGGTCCTCGAAGGTCTTCGGCAGTTCCTCGCGCTTCACCTTCTCGGTGTTGTAGGCCTGCACGAACACGTCGAGCGTGGTGGTGACGTACTGCTGGTGCGCCGGCAATGTGCCGGGCCGCAGGTCGGCGAAGTAGGGCGACTGCATGCGGCGCAACATGTTCTCGCGGCGCACGGCCTCCTGGTCGGGCGCATTGTTCTCGATCAGGTCCACCTCGCGCCGGCCGGCGCGCGTCTCGTTGATCACACGTTGCGCGACGTTTTCCGAACTGGAGCGCCAGTCGCGCACCGGGATGCCGTACTTGCGGGTGAATGCGTCGAACACCGGCTTCAAGTCTTCGGTTTGCGTGGAGTGATAGACCAGGACCTCGCCTTCCTTCTTCGCTCCCTCGACGAGGGCGCGCGTGCGCGCGTCCCCCTGCAACCGGTCGATCGCCGCGAGCGGATCGACCTGCGCGCTGGCCGCGGTCGCGAGCAGCAGGCCCGCCAAGATTCCTGCAATGGTGCTGTAGCGCATCGGAACGTCTCCTGTAGAGGGCGATGCTAGCGGGAGCGGGCGCGCGGCAAAATCCTCGCAATCCCGAAGGAATCGCGCGCGCTCGCGCTCACACGCGAACCGCCTGCGGGCTGAATTCCTTTTCGGCCCAAGCGCTCGCGCTGGCGCGCGTAAGCTTGAACCCAGGCGAGACACGCGATTCGCCGAGCACGTCGCCCGCGGCGCCCGTCGCGCGCAGTATTGCCGAGGGGTTGTCTTCATCGGGCTGGATGTCCAGCGTGACGCTGACGCGGTCGCCCTTGTGCGTGATGACCATCTCCTGGTGCAGGGTCGCATGCAGTTGCTGCTCGTGCCGGCGCACGAATTCGGCGGCGGTCTTCACCAGCGTGTTGAACGCGGAGGTGTCCAGCGGCTTCGGGTTCTTCTTGTCGCGGCCCATGGTCCAGGGGCCCACCAATGCGGGTTCCACCTGGCCGTCGGGCGTCATCGCCACGGCCCAGCCGTCGTCGTCGTCGTTCTTGATCACGCGGGCGGTCCAGCCGTTGTCGCGCCAGAGGCGGGCTTCGCGGATCGATGCTTGTTCGGATTCGGTGTCAGGATCGGTCATGCGCGATTGTGCCGCGATGTGACCGTCACTCGGCCTACGCATTCATGTGCGGTATCTGCCGCCCGAGCTTCATCAGCAAGTCGCGCGTGGCGCGCCTCAAGTCAGCGTAACGCCGGCAGGTCGCGTATCGGCGTCCTGCAAGACGCACGTGTTGGCCCGCCGGTGGTAACCTCAAACGCGTGAGCTCCTTTGCCAGTCGCTTCCGCCAGGCCGGCCTGCACCGGCCTCGGCTCCTCGCTGCCGCCGTGTTCGCGGCCGCTGCATTCTTCTTTCTGCCGCAAGCCTGGACTTTCACTGCCCGTGTGCTGGTTGCCTGGAACCTCGGCGTCTGGCCCTACCTTGCGGCACTCGTCTGGCTGATGGTTCGGACCACTTCCGAAGGCGTGCGCGGCATCTCAAAGCAGGAAGACGCCAGCAGCGTGGGGTTGCTGGTGCTGATGTGCACCGCCGCCGTCGTGAGTCTCGCGGCGATCGTGGTCGAACTGGCCCATGGCGGGGAGAGCGGGGAGAGGCCGATCTTCGTTTATGGAATCACGGTGTTGACCGTCGTGGGCTCCTGGATTCTGCTCGGCGCGCTCTATACGTTCCATTACGCCCACCTGTATTACTCAGCGCCCGCCAACCGGTTGCCGCTCGAGTTTCCCGACGCGCTCAAATCGCCGTCCTACCTGGACTTCATGTACTTCGCCTTCACGATCTCGGTCGCCGTGCAAACCTCCGATGTCTCGGTGCGAACCACCCGCATGCGGGCGACGGTGCTGGCCCAGTCGGTGCTCTGTTTTTTCTACAACCTGGCCATCCTTGGGTTGTTGATCAATATCGCCGGGAGTTTGTCCGGGGGACGTTAAGCCTGCCCGGGAAGGAAATCCAATGACATTGCGCGGCCGGACCTTCGTTGGCATCGGCATCGGACTGTCGATCCTGCTGTTGACGACGTACGCCTTGTGGAAGTCGGAACAGGCGCTGGCCTTCTTGAGCGGCCTGATTGCCAGACCGCCTTCCACGACTTCGACCCGCACGGTCGGGGAAACCATCGTCATGCGGACAGCCGGCGGCAC
>JAQGMT010000340.1 GCA_028292185.1 Ramlibacter sp.
CCTGGGGGCAACATGCCAGTCGCGGGACGGAGGGCCGGACCAGCTCACCCCGGAGGAGGAGGGGACTCAGAGGAGTCGGGGTGATTCGCAGCCAGTAGAACCTCAGGCGCGACGGCTTTCTGTAGGACGGAGCCCACACCGAATGCAAGACGGATTCTTACCCTTTTCCTGCGCTACATCGCCTTGAAAAGGTGGGCATAAAGGCGGCTCACCGGCACCTTTTCCTTGCGGCCGCGCAAGGCCAGGTGCAACTTGCCCGCCTCGTCGCGCGTCACGTTCTCGATCGCGTCGGCGCGCACCACGGTGCCGCGATGCACCTGCCAGAAACGCTGCGTCTCCAGCTGCGGCAGCAGTTCCTTCAGCGGTGTGCGAATGAGGTATTCGTGGGCTTGCGTCAGCACGCGGATGTACTTGTCGGCCGCCTCGAAATAAACGACCTCCTCGATCGGCACCATCCTGATCGCCGACCCCACGCTCACCTGTATGAGTTTCAAGGGCGCTTGCGTTGCACCGGCCGGCTGCATCGCCTCGAGCAGGTGGCGAAGTTGGCCCAGCGCCGATTCGTCGATGTGCGCCGCACCCTGCGCTCGATGGGCCAGCACCTCTTGCACCTTGGCAACGGTCTTGCGCAGCCGGTCGGCCTGCACCGGCTTGAGTACGTAATCGAGGGCCTGGGTCTCGAAGGCCTGCACCGCGTACTGGTCGTAAGCCGTGACGAAGACCAGCGCCGGAAACGCATGGCCCTGCGGCCACTCGTCGGCCAGTTCCGCCGCGGCATCGAGGCCGCTCTGGCCCGGCATGCGGATATCGAAGAACAGCACGTCGGGTTTGAGGGCCAGGGCTTGCGTCACCGCTGACGCGCCGTCGCCCACCACGCCCACGACGCGCAACTGCGGCCATGCCTTGGCCAGCTCCGCTTGTAGCGCCTGCGCGAGCAAGGGCTCGTCTTCGGCGATGAGCGCGGTGGCCGCGAGTTCGTTGGGATTCATGCTGGAACCGGAAAGCGCAGCACGACGCGCGCGCCGCCCTCGTCCCGCGCGGAAAAATCAACCTGCGCGGCGGTACCGTGCAAAGTGGCGAGGCGCTCGCGCACATGGGCGAGGCCGAAGCCGGAGCCGGTCGAAGCGGGCGCGTTGCGGGCCGCATCGGGACCCACGCCCGTGTCCGCGACTTCCAGCACCAGGTCATCGCCGTCACGCCGCGCGCTGACGATGACGCTGCCGCCTTCGAGCTTGGGCTCCAGTCCGTGCTGGATGCTGTTCTCCACCAATGACTGCAGCAGCAGCGCCGGAACGGGAAGCTGTGCCAGCTCCGGCGGCAAGCGCAGTTCGAACTGCAGCCGCCCGCCCATCCGGATGGACATCAGTTCGAGGTAGTCGCGCAAGCGATCGAACTCCGTCTGCAGGGTGTGGTTGGCGCTGCGCGACGCGCTGAGCGTGGCGCGCAGGTACGCGATCATGTGATCGAGCATGTGCTGCGCCCGCGCCGGATCGGCGCCGATCAGGGCCCGCAGGTTGGCCAGCGTGTTGAACAACATGTGCGGCTCGAGCTGGGTCTGCAGCAGCTTCAGGCGGGCGTCCTCGGCATGACGGCGCGCCTCGGCCATCTTGCGCTCCAGATAGGCGCTCTTGTTCACCGCATAGAAATAGAAACTGATGGCCATGCCTGCCAGGGCGGTGATCAGGATCGAGGTGCGCAGTTCGGTGTCGCGGTCCACGCGCGGGTAGCCCGCGTACCAGCCGAAAGCCAGGCACATCCGGTCGGCCAGCCAGGAGCCCAGCAGGTAACCAACGATGATGCCCGCCACCACCAGCGCGAGCCCATGCCAGCCGCGCGGCCAGCCGGTCTCATGCGCGGAAGGGATGACGTTGCGCCCGAGGTCGATGAAGGCCCAGGTGAAAAGGCCGATGAGGAGCGAGTACGCCACCGGAGGGGCGTAGGGGCGATCCGGCAGGAATGCGTATTGCACCGTCGCGATGGCCAGGGCGAAGGCCAGCACCTGCAGCAGGTGCTGCAGCTTGGCGGTCCAGTCGATCTTCATCGCCGGCGCTTCACGAGCCGTCTTGCCGGCGCTGCAGCCGCTCGCGTTCACGTTGCACCATGCGTTCGCGCAAGCCGCCGTCGGCGCCCAGCACGAACACGGAGATGCCGTGCAGCGCCAGCCCCACACCCCAGCCCAGCAAGGGGAACACCGACCAGGGACGGTGGCCGAAGCCGTAGCGCGAGATGGCGAAGATGAACAGGTTGACAACCACGTAGAGCGTGGCGTGCATGTACCAGCCCAGCTTGCCGCGTGCCCGCTTGTGCGCGAGGCGTTCGATTTCGTCGGGATGAAGCGGCATGGTGGGCGGCCTGTAGAGGGACATGTTCATTCTAGGTGAGCAGGTGCCTGCGGAAGAAGTCGACGATGCGCTGGTGCGTGGACGCCACCAGGGCGCGGTCGAAGCCCGGCGGGTCGCGCAGCAGCGTCGCAATCGTGCCGGTGAGCATCAGCGGTTGCGGCGACATCAGCGAGCCGTGACCGGCCGTGGGCAGGTCCGCCACGAGTTCGCAGCTGGTGCAGACCTTCAGCAGCGCACCGCTGTGGTAACGCGGCGTGAGCCACGCGTCTTTTCCGGCTTGCACGATCCCGAGCGGGACAGCGGGGTGGGCGAGCGTCCGCAGATCGAAGTCGACCGCGAAAGGCACCTCGGCGATGATCGCGCGGATGCGCGGGTCGGTGTGGCCGTACCACTGCGGATCGTCCAGGCGCCACCGGATCACCCGGTGCGCGGTGAATTTCTTGATGCCGTCCAAGCCGTTGCCGCGCAGCTCCAAGGCCCCGCCGACGCAGGTGGAGAAGTCGTCATCCAGGTGCTCCTCGCAGTGATCGCGCAAGGTGGTGGCCGACCACTTCCCGCCGGCCAGGGTGAGCGCCGTGTGTCCGCCGGCCGACATGCCGTACATGCCGACTTGCTCGAATGACAGCAGGGTCTTGAATCGCGGGTCGCGCGCGACCGCGTCGATGGCGTGTGAAACTTCCACGGGACGGCGTTTGAAGCTGGCCGGACCGGCCTGGCTTCTGTCGTGATAGTTATCGCCCTGGTGTTCCGGCACGGCGACCAAGAAGCCCGCTTCCACCAGGCGCTTGGCCAGGTCGGTGTAGGTCCAGGCGGCGCCGCTGGTGCCGTGCGACAGCACCACGAGGTGCCCGTTGCCGCGCACCGGCTGGCCGCGAAACGCCGCCTGCAGGGTGAACGGACCCCGCGTCAGCGTCTGCTCGGCGCTGCTCGAGGGATAGAAGATCGTCACCGGGCCGTCGTCGCCCTGGGCCGGCAGTTCGTCCACTGCGGCGGCCGCTTGGGCGCAGGCGGCGGCGCAGGCAAGCAGGCAGGCGAGCAGGTATTTCACGAGGGGGGAGTTGGTGTTCATGGTTATTCCTTAGCAGGCATCGCCTTGCGTCTGCAGGCGGCGGCGCTCGCTTTGCAGCAGGCGCTGCTGCAGGCCGGCGCCGCCCGTCTTCAGGAACACCACGACGCCATGAATCGCCAGGCCCAGCGCCCAGCCCATCGCCGGGTAGAGCGCCCAACCGCGGCCTTGGCTGGCCGCGATCAAGGTCAGCAGGGTGTTGACGGCGATGAACACCAGCGCATGGATGCACCACCCCAGCTTGGCGCGTGCGCGCCGGCGCGCCGTCTGTTCGAGCTGGAGGCTTTGGGTGTCGAAGCTTGCGTTCATGAGTTTCTCCTTCGGTGGCTGGGTGGCGGGTCTGTGGAATGGACTGTGCGGCGCACGACGGAACAAGGCCAGCGCCAAGAGACGAAGGGCAGAAAAACGGGCGCGAAGTGCGCCCGACGGGCGTGATCTGCAGGCGCCTAGGTCAGCAGGTGTCTGCGGAAGAAGTCGACGATGCGCTGGTGCGTGGGCGCAACCAGGGCGCGGTCGAAGCCGGGCGGGTCGCGCAGCAGGGTGGCGACGTTGCCGGTGAGCATCGTCGGCTGCGGCGACATCAGCGAGCCGTGACCGGCCGTGG
>JAQGMT010000351.1 GCA_028292185.1 Ramlibacter sp.
CCCAGCATGTTGAACAGGAAGTGCGGTTCGATCTGCGCTTGCAGCAAGGCCAGGTGCTGTTCAGCCTCACCCTGGCCCTGTTGCACGCGAGCCAGTTCCGCATCGTGCGCGGCGGAATCGGCCCGCAAGGCGCGCTGGTGCACGTCCGCAATGACAGCGAGCGAGACCGCGGGCAACCCCCAGTGCAGCGCATCCGAGAGCAGCCGCAGGTGAGAAGGCAGGTGTTCGAAACCGTGGGCGTAGTAGGCGTAGAGCAGCACCGCCAGGCCACTGGCCGACAGGAACAACACGCCGCAGAGCACCAGCAAGCGCATCGGCAGGGCCGGCGGCAGTGTCTCGTGGAGCACCGTGTAGACGCCGAGCAGGGCCGCTGCGAGCACCGCCAGCTCGGCCAGGTGCTCGAGCCAGGCCACCGCGATCTCCACCGGCGAGAAGAAATCCAGCAGCGCCGGGTTCACCAGCGCTCCGAGCGACAGCAGCAGCGTGGTCAGCGAGACCGCGGCAATGCGGCGGGCATGCACGGCCCGCACCATGCGCGCGACATGGCCGCCGTCGGCGGCAGCAAACGCCAACCGGAGATTGCCGTACATCGAGTGCCTCCAGGACGGATCGACCCCGGCATTGTGCGCCTGAAGCGCTCCTGCGCCACCCTGCCCCGACGAAACGGCGCTGGACCGCCCTGAGTGCGGCTGCGCGAGGAATGAATGCGGCAGCGGCCGCCGAACGGGTGAATTCCCTTGCCCGTTTAGCGCGGCCTCAAGTGGCGCGCCGGCCGAGTTCCACCACGCGGTTGCCGGGCAGGTTGAAGTAGTCGGATGGGCGCCCGGCGTTGCGATGCAACCAGCGGAACAGCCCCTGCGTCAACCAGCTCATCCCCGCAATGCGTTCCTTGCCGACCGATTCGCGCGAGGTGAAGTAGGAGGTCTTGAGCTTCTCCGCCGGAACCCCTTTCTGGTACGAGAAGATCCCGATGAACGCCGGTACGTCGCTGCTTTCCATGAAGCCATGGCGCGCGGTGACGCGCCAGAAGCCGAGCGGCAGCTGTTCGGCGTGTATGCGTTCCGCCGCGCTCACCCGCGGCGTGTCGCAACTTTCCACCCGCAGCACGATGACGTGCTGGTGCAGCACCTGGTTGTGCTTCAAGTTGTGCAGCAGTGCATGCGGCACGGCGTCGGGCGCGGACGAGAGGAATACCGCGGTGCCGTTCACGCGATGCGGCGGGTGCGCTGCCAGCGAGCCGATGAACGCCTCGAGGTCCACGCGGTCGGCCGCCGCCGCGCGCGCGATGGCGGCGCGCCCGCGCGCCCAGGTGGTGAACACCAGCATCACCACCGCGGCAACCAGCAGCGGCAACCAGCCGCCGTCGGCGATCTTGCGCGTGTTCGCGGCCAGGAACAGCAGGTCGATCGCCAGCAGAATGCCGCCGCCCGCCGCAACCCAAAGCCAAGGCCAGCGCCACAGCCGCAGCGCCACCACGATGGCCAGCAGCGTCGTCGTCACCATCGTCACGGACACAGCGATGCCATACGCGGACGACAGCGCGGTCGATGTGCCGAAGCCCGCGACGAGCACGATCACGCCGGCGAGCGACAACCAGTTCACCGCCGGCAGGTAGATCTGCCCCATCGCCTCGCCCGAGGTTTGCACCAGTTTCAAGCGCGGCAGGTAGCCCATCCGCATGGCTTGCGCGGTGATCGAGAACGCACCGGAGATGACGGCTTGCGAGGCGATGACGGTGGCGACGCACGCCAGCACCACCATCGGCAGCACGGCCCAATCCGGCACCATGCGGTAGAACGGGCTGTCGATCGCGCTCGGGTCCTGCAGCACCAGCGCGCCCTGCCCGAAGTAGTTCAGCACCAACGCCGGCAGCGCCACGAAGAACCAGGCGCGGCGGATCGCCGCGGCGCCGAAGTGCCCCATGTCGGCATACAGCGCTTCGCCTCCGGTGACGGCCAGGAACACCGATCCGAGCACGGCAATCGACTGCGCCGGGTGCGCCTGGAAAAAGCCGATCGACCAGGACGGGTCCAGCGCCTGCAGCACCGAGGGCACCCGGAGAATGTGCGCGAGGCCCAGCCCGCCCAGGATGACGAACCAGACCACCATCACCGGCCCGAACACCTTGCCCACGGCGCCGGTGCCGAACTTCTGCACCAGGTAAAGCGCGATGACGATGCCCAGCGTGACCGGAACGACGAAGGGCTTGAACAGCGGCGTCGCGACCTCCAGCCCCTCGACCGCGGACAGGACCGAGACCGCCGGCGTGATCAGGCTGTCGCCATAGAACATCGCGGCGCCCAGCAGGCCCAAGGCTCCGATGCCGCCGATCACGATCGGCCCCGCCGCAGCGCCGCCGGCCGCGTGCTTGGCCAGTGCCTGCAACGCGAGGATGCCGCCTTCGCCGTCGTAGTCGGCGCGCAGGATGAAGACAACGTACTTGAGGCTGACGACCAGCATCAGCGACCAGAAGATCATCGAGAGAATGCCGAGCACAGCCGCATGCGTGAGCGGGACCCCGTGCGCGGGATTGAAGCACTCCTTGAGCGCGTAGAGCGGCGAGGTGCCGATGTCGCCGTACACCACGCCGAGCGCGGCCACCGTGATGGCGCCCCTGGCCAGCAGTGTTCGATCCGGTTGCGCGCCGATGGGCGGCGGCAGAGTCAGTGCATTCATCTGACCTCCTTTTGTGCAGCGCAGCATACGCCGAAATCCCCAGGTTTGCATTCCCCCGCGGGCGCCTGCCGCCGCGTACCGTGGTGGCGGCATGTTGCCGGTATTATGAATAGAGCACCCCGAATGGAAGCACCCATGAGCGCCACTGCGCCCGCCGCGCCCGATTGCGATCCGCCGCCCCGCCACCCCGCCCCTGCGTCGCGCAAGCTGCCGCCCGGCACCTGCGACACGCACTTCCACGTGTTCGGGCCGCAAAGCCGCTACCCGATGGACCCCCGGCGCAACTACACGCCGCACGAATGCCGCATTGAGGACTATCGCGAGCTCATGCGCGCGATCGGCATCGAGCGCGGCGTGATCGTGCAGCCCAGCGTCTATGGCACCGACAACAGCGCGACGCTGGACGCGTTGCGCGCGGGCGGCCCGAACTTTCGGGCCATCGCGGTGCTCGCGCCGAATGTCACCGACGACGAACTCACGCGGCTGCACGAGCTCGGGGTGCGCGGGCTGCGGCTGAATCTCGTCAACCCGCAGATGGTGAACCTCGATGACACCTTGTCGATCCTGCGCCGCATGGCGGGGCGCGGATGGAATTTGCAAGTGCAGATGGAACTGGGTAGAAACCCGGATGCCTTGCGTGGCTTGTGCGAGAAAGTTGATGTGCCGATCGTGGTCGATCACATGGGCAAGCTGCCGCCTGCCACGCGCTCGCATCCCCTGATGGACCGGCTCAAGGACGGCTCATGCTGGGTCAAGCTGAGCGCGCCTTATCGCGTGAGCGCGCAAGCGGCGCCGCATGAAGATCTCGGCGGACTGGTGCGCGCGCTGGCCGATGCCAACCCCGAGCGGGTACTGTGGGGCAGCGACTGGCCGCACACCGAACTGCATCACGGCACGCCGGCAGCGGCGATGCTCGCGCAGCTGGTTCACACCTGGTTCCCGGACGAGGCCTTGCGCCGGAAAATCTGCGTCGACAACCCGGCGCGCCTCTACGGATTCGCGCCCGCCGATCATTGACAAGTGCGGGCAAGTTCGGCCTACTGCGATGCTTCGCAACCCGCCAAAGGGGCCCGCCATGTCCAGAAACGCATCGTTGACCGGCAGCATCGGCCTCGCCCTCGCCCTCGCCTGGTGCGGCTCGGCGGGTGCGCAGAACAAGCAGTTCTCGTTTGCTTACGACCAGCCCAAGACGAGTGCCTACGCTTTTGGCGCAGACGTGTTCGACAAGCGCCTGAAGGAGTTGAGCAAGGGCACGCTGTCCATCAACCAATACCCGGGCGCGCAACTCGGCACCGAAGCGCAGACGCTGCAGAAAGTGCAGACCGGCGACATCGACTTCGTGCTGGTGGCCATCGCCAACTCGTCGACCATCCAGCCCGAGGCGGGCGTGTTCTCGCTGCACTTCATCTTCCGCGGGCCGGAGCATTCGGTGAAGGTGCTCACCGACCCGAAGATCATCACGGCCATGCGCGACATGTACGCCAGCAAGGTCAAGGGCGCGCACATGTTGACGCTGGGCAGCCAGGGCCTGCGCAACCTGTACTGCAAGAAAGAGATCAGGAACATCGGCGAGATCAAGAACGTGAAGGTGCGCGTGCAAGCCACCGTCACCGAGGACGCGCTGTTCCCCGCCTATGGCGCGCAGATCGTGCACATGCCTTTCGGCGAGGTCTACACCTCGCTGCAGACGGGCGTGGTCGATTGCGCCGAGAACGGCTACACCGTGTACCTGGTGAACAAGCACTATGAAGTGGCGCCGGTGATGTCGGTGACCGAGCACGAAGCCAATCATTCCGTGCTGTTCATCAGCGACAAGCTCTGGGCCAGCCTGAATGCGGACCAGAAGAAGTGGGTGCAGCAAGCCGCCGACGACATGAACAAGGTGCAGCCCGCCAAGGCCTTCGAGATGGAGAAGGAATCGCGCGCCCGGCTGGAAAAGATCGGCGTGAAGATCGTCACCAGCGTGGACAAGTCCGGCTTCGAAGCGGTGAGCAAGCCGATCCAGGACAAGCTCGCCAAGGACCTGGGACCCAACGCGGTGAAGATACTGGATCTCGTGCGCAACGTGAAATAGGCGCGCGGCCATCACGTCCCTCGTCCAGCAAACCCACCGCCACTTGAAGTGGCGCGCTCTCGACGGCTTGGAGCGCGTGCTGATGGTGCTGTGCGGCGTGGCGATCACCGGCTTCACCATCAGCGTGATGTGCGATGTGATCACGCGGATGGCGGGCAGCCCCTGGCTGTGGCTGCAGGAAGTGACGATGACGTTCTTCATCTATGGTGTGTTCATCGGCACCGCGGCGGCGACGCGCCGCAACGACCACCTCTACCTGGCCGCGCTGGCCGAAGCCATGTCGGGGCGCAAGCGCATGGCCTTCGAGACCTTCAATCGCCTGGTGGTGCTCGGCGTCGCGCTCAGCATGGTGTGGTTCGGCTACCTGAATTTTCTGGATGGCTTCCGCAGCTTGCGCATGCCCTCGATGACGCCGCTGGCCAGCTTGTATGCGGCGATCCCGTTGTGCGGCGCGCTGGTGGCGCTGTTCATCGTCGAACAGCTGGTCAACGGCTGGAAGAACGGCTTCTCCGAACCGGCCGGTGAGGGGCAAGCGCAATGACGACCAACGGGTTCCTCATCTTCCTGATGGCGTTCCTGTTCCTGTTCCTGGGCTACCTGGGTGTTCCCGTCGCCTTCGCGCTGATCGCGGGCGTGCTGGTGGTCACCGCCTTCACGCCGATCAGCCTGCCCTCCATCATGACGCAGCTGTTCAACGGGATGGACGTCGAAGCGCTGCTGGCGGTGCCCTTCTTTCTGCTGGTGGGCGAGCTGATGACGGCCGCGAACGTGACCTCGCGCATGATCAAGCTGTCGCAAGCGCTGATCGGCCATGTGCGCGGCGGCCTGGCGCAGGTGGTCACCGTGTTCAGCATGTTCTTCGCGGGAATTTCCGGCTCGTCGGCGGCGGACGTCGCGGTGCTCTCGCGCTCGCTCGGGCCCGACATGAAGCGCGAGGGCTACGACATGGCCTTCACGGCGGCGCTGATCGCTTCGGCATCGACGATGGCCAACCTGATCCCGCCCAGCATCATGGCCGTGGTCTATGGCGCCACCGGCAATGTCTCCATCGGCGGCCTGTTCCTGGGCGGCGTGGTGCCCGGCGTGCTGGTGGGCATCGGCCTCATGATCTACAGTCACTTCTTCGGGCCGATCGGCGTCATGCGGGCTCGCTCGTCGTTGCGCGAGGTGACCGACGCCGCGAAAGGCGCGGTGGTGCCGCTGGTGATCCCGATCATCATCATGGGCGGCATCCTCTCGGGCTTCTTCACGCCCACCGAGGCCGGCGTGGTGGCGGTCGCCTACATCGTGTTCGTCGCGATTCCCTTGCTGAACCGCGGCTACCTGAAGCAACTGCCGCACGACATGGCCACGACCGGCCTGCTGTATTCGATTCCGCTCATCACCATTGCCGCGGCTTCCGCGTTCGGCTGGATGCTGGCCTACCTGCGCGGACCGGCCGTGGTCTCCGGCTGGATCAGCAGTGCCGCCGGCAACGACCCTTACATGATCATGCTGCTGCTGGTCGGGCTGTTCATCATCGTCGGCGACTTCATCGATGCGATCCCGGCGATCATCATCTTCATGCCGATCATCACCGACCTGACCAAGAACGCCGACATCAACCCGGTGCACATGGGCGTGGTGATCATCGTGACGCTGGCCTTCGGCTTGATCACGCCGCCTTACGGCATTGCGCTGCTCATGGCGTCCAAGTTCATCGGGGTGCGCTTCGGACGGGCGATGTTCGCGTCGTTCCCGATCTACGTCGTGTTCCTGGCGGCCATCGTGTTCTGCATCTACTTCCCGAGCGTCGTGCTCTGGCTGCCCAAGCACTTCCTGCCCGAATCGGTCGGCTGCTTCAAGAACCCAAGCGGCGCCGGCTACATCTGTCCTTGAGGCCCGGGCCCACCCTTCGCCCATTTTTTTCTGGAGCACCCATGAAAGCATTCTTCGCAGGCCTGCTGGCCGCCCTCGTGTTGGCAAGTCCCGCGCAGGCAGCCTTTCCGGACAAACCCATACGCTTCATCGTCGCCTTCGCGCCCGGCAGTTCCACCGACATCGTGGCTCGCCTGCTGGCGCAGCAACTGACGCAGACGCTGGGCCAGACGGTGCTCGTCGAAAATCGCCCCGGTGCCGGCGGCAACATCGCGACCGTGCACGTGATGAATGCGCCGGCGGACGGCTACACCTTGCTGGTGCACAGCGTCGCGTTTTCGGTGAACCCGTCGCTGTATGCCAACGCGGGTTATGACGCGATGAAGGACTTGCAGCCGGTGGCGATGGGCGCGGTCACCCCCAACCTGCTGTATGTGCACCCCGACGTGAAAGCCACCACGCTGGCCGAATTGCTGGCGCTGGCCAGGAACGGCAAGATGGCGTACGCCTCGTCGGGCATCGGCACCACCACGCACCTGGGCGCGGAGCTGCTGTTCCGCTCACTGGCGAAAGTGGACGTGACCCACATCCCGTTCCAGCCGGCGGCGGCCACGAACGCGGTGGTCAGCGGGCAAGTGCCCATCGCCAGCACGTCGATGCCGCCCGCGGTGCCGTTCGCCAAGACCGGCAAGGTGCGGCCCATCGCGGTGATGTCGCTCAAGCGCAGCCCGGCGCTGCCCGATGTGCCGACGGTTGCCGAGTCGGGCTACCCCGGCTTCGAAGCGAACACCTGGTTGGCCGTGTTCGCGCCGGCGCGCACACCGACAGCCGTGCTCGACCAGCTCAACGCCGAGATCAACAAGGCACTGGTGTCGGCCACCGTCAAGGAGCGCTTCGATACGCTCGCCCTCGAAGCGCAGCCCAGCGACCGCGAGACGCTGCGGCGCTACGTCGAGAGCGAGACGCTCAAATGGGGCCGCTTCATCAAGGACGCCGGCATCAAGGCCGAGTGAGCTTGTGAGCGGCGCCCGGCTTCACCCGGGGTAAAACGCCAGCTTGGTCTGGTCCATCTTGAACACATCGGCCAGCCAGTCGATCATCAGTTCCTGGCCCAGGGTCGGGTTGTCGTGCTGGCAATGCTCGGCGCCGGTCTCTTCTTCCGAGGTGAGCCGCAGCGTGGCGTTCACGCCGTGCTTCATCGCGTAGTTGTAGACCGTCTTCACCGCGTCCACACCCAGCACGTCGTGCCCGCCATGGATGATCAGGTAGGGGCACTTCATCTTCTCCAGCACGCCTTCGAGCTTGAAGGGTTTGGCAATTTCCGTGGCCTCGGCCATGGTCTTGCCGCCGAACACCCATTTGATGTGGCCGGCCAGCCCGTGGTTGTCATCGCGGGTCTTCCAGCGCTCATGGATGTCCCAGATCGCGCCGTGCGAAATGCAGGCCGCCAGGCGCGGCTCCATCGCGCCCGCGCGCGCCGCGTAGTAGCCGCCCAGGCTGGAGCCACTCACCGCGATGCGGGAGGTGTCGATGTCGCTGCGCTTTTCCAGCCAGTCGATGCACTTGCCGATCGGCACTTCGTAGTCGTGCCGCGTCACCAGGCCGTGCCGGCGCAAGGCGCCGCCCTGCCCCGGGCCGTCCACCAGCAGGACCGACATGCCACGCTGCAAAGCGCCACGGCCGGTCATGAACCACAGTTCGTCCTTGAACGAGTCGAGGCCACCGACCGAGATCAACACTGGCTGCCGATCGCCCCCGTTGGGTGAGCGGATGAAATACGCCGGCAGCGGCTTGCCCGGCTCGTAGGGAATCTCCACCACCTCGGCCTTGGGCGTGAGCTGCGCCAGGAACTTGTGCGATGCCTTCTCGCAGCGATCGAAGGTCGCCAGGCGGCGCGGATCATCGGCCTTCAGCCAGAACTCGGCTTCGCGGAAGTAGTTGGCCGCGCGCAGCCAGCAGTTCATCGCGGTGCGCACGTGCTTGCTGGCGATCTCTTCATCGCCGCGGCGGTCGTTGCGCTCGGCGATGTGCGTCCATTCGCGAAACCAGCTTTCCAGATCGTTGGCGATGATCTTGCTGCCGGCCTGGAACACCTCGCTGACGGCGCCGCCGCCTTCCTGGGTTTCGCCCAGGCCGCGGCGGAACTGGTAGGAGAACCAGAAGTCGTCGTGCCAGTGATGCCAGCCGAAGGGCTCGTAACTCGGGGGCTTGCTTGTCTCAGTCATGTCTCTTTTCTTTCGGTTGCTTGCGTTATTGCGGTTGGTAGCCGATGTCTTTCACCAGCTTGGCGAACTTCTCGTTGTCGGCGCGGATGATCCGGCCGAAGTCTTCGGGCGATCCGGTCTGCGGAATGAGCCCGAGCGTGGCCATGCTCTTCTGCACTTCGGGCAGCTTGATGGCGCGGTTGATTTCGTCGTTGAGCTTCTTGACGATATCGGGCGGCGTGCCCGCGGGCGCGACGAAGCCGAACCAGCCCGGTGCGGCATAGCCTTTCACGGTTTCGCCGATGGTGGGGTAGTTGGGCAGCGCCGGGTCGCGCGTCGGGTTGGTGATGCCCAGAACCTTCAGCCTGCCCGACTCCACCAGGCCCGCGACGCTGGTGTACGCCGTCACGCCCAGGTCGAGGCGCCCGCCGGTGAGGTCGGTGGTCACCGGGCCGTTGCCCTTGTACGGCACGTTCAGGAACTTGAAGCCCGACATGAATGCGAGCAATTCGAACGACATGTGCGGCAGCCCGCCGTTGCTGGTGGTGCCGATGGTCATCTTGCCGGGATTGTCCTTGGCCCACTGGATCATTTCGCTCACGTTCTTGAACGGCGCGTCGGGGCGCGACACCAGGGCGAGGTAATTGATGGCGCCCAACGCAACGGGCGTGAAGTCCTTCAGCGGATCGTAGGGAATGCTCTTGTAGGAGTACGGCGCGAGCGCGAGGTTGGTGACCAGGCCGACCCCGAGCGTGTAGCCGTCCGGCGGCGATTTCGCCGTGAGCTCCAGGCCGATCTGTCCACTGGCGCCGGCGCGGTTGTCGATGACGACGGGCTGGCCGAGCCGCTCGCTGATCTTGGTGCCGATCAGTCGCGCGATCACGTCCGGCCCGTCCCCCGGCGTGTACGGCACGATCATCCTGATCGGCCGGCTGGGGTAGCCCTGTGCCAGCACCGAGGTCAGCGGCGCCGACAACAAGAGCACCGTGCCCAGTGCCGCGATCCAATTGCGTTTCATCGAAATCTCTCCTTGGGTAACGAATTCTCGCGAATCAGACCGCCACCAGCGCCTCTTGCCGCTGCGGCGCGAGCTGCCTGACCTGTTCCCAGCCCTTGCGCATTTCAGCCAGCGCGCCCAGCTCGGCTTGCGCGATCAGCTTGAGCTGCTCACCCGCCAGTTGCAGGTCGGCTTGGTAGCGCAGCGACTGGAACATGTCGGAGGACTGGCTCATGAATTCGGCGGCTCGCGCCACGGCAGCACCGTCGAGGCCGCGCTCGTTGAGCTCCTTGGCCACGCGCCGCAAATACCCGGCCGCGCCGCGCCGGCCGAGCACGCCGTGATTCGGAATGCTGCCGTTCACAAACAGCGGCCTGCGCTCGCCGCTGGGCGACAGCGGGTTGTCGACTTCGCCGCGCTGCAGCGCCTCGACGAAGCGCGCCATGCCGGGCGCGCCGGTTTCCCAGTGCGGTATCTGCCACTGGTTGCCGAACAGCGCGTAGGGCTTGGGGTAGTCGCCGTTGAGAATCTTCAGGTTGCGGCGGAAGCTGTCGCGAATGGCCACTGCGATATCCCACTTCGGATCGCGTTCGGGCTCGACCCACACCATCAGGTACGGGCCGTAGCCGTCGTGCAGGCTCCACTGGCCGCCCCACGGATGGTGGTAAGGCCAGGCGCGATACTGGTCGCCGCTTCGCATCGATGCTTGCTGCCAGGCCAGCTTGAAGACGTCGATGGGGCATTCGTAGCGGGCGTGCTCGGCGATGTCGTTGGGCTCCCAGATCACGACCACCTGGCGCTTCAGGTCGTAGCCGGCCACCACCACGTGATGGCCGAAACCGGTGTCCTTCATCGTCGATTTCTGGAATGCCAGGCGCGGCGAACTCATCGCGCCATAGGGCAGCAGCAAGCTGTAATGCAGGCCCACCTGCACCGGAATGCCGCGGTCGATGAGCCCCGTGAGCCGCTCGAACGCTTCTTCGAATCCGCCTTCGGCGTCCTCTTCCCAGTGGCTGCGGAAACCCAGGATGCGCGGCGTGTACTCCCAGATTTCGTGAAACGGTCCTTTGCCGCCATTGAACGCTGGCGCACCCCAGGCGGGGCACCAGCGAAAAGAGAAGCCGTCGCCGCTCGCACCGTCGGCGAACAGCACGTCGTCCTCGCCGAAGTGTCGCAGCGCGCCGAGCATGCCGGTGAAGTAGCAGCGCCCGGCGTTGGCGTTTTCCGGATAGCCCTTGGGGCCGAGCCAGGTCATGGAGAAGTAGCTGGAGGAGTAACCGGTGATTTCAGGCATGGGAAGGTCTCGAGCAAGAATAGGGCCACGGGCAGCGTGCAAGGCTGCCATCCTATACGGCATCGGAATACCCCCGCGCCGTGCTGCGCGACGCGAGACTTACCAAAGTTCAAACATCAGCCCGCACTTGAGCGCAAACTGGCTCTTGCAATTGCGCGGAACGCGCGCATCTGGCGGTGTGGCGCAGGCGCAGCGCCTTAAGGAGCCAACATGTCCCTGAAAACTTTGAGATTCGTGCTGCTGGCAATGCTGACCTTTGCCTTCGCGGGGCTCGCACTCGCGCAGGACGAGCCGTCCATCAAGCAGATCTACGACACGGCGCAATCGGGCCAGCTCGACAAGGCGCGGCAGATGACGCAGGAAGTGCTGCGCAACCATCCGAAAAGCGCCAAGGCGCATTTCGTGATGGCCGAGCTCGACGCCGCCAAGGGCGACGCCGGCGCGGCGCGCACCGAACTCGCACAGGCCGAATCGCTCGCGCCCGGCTTGCCCTTCGCCAGCCCGGAGGCGGTGCAGGCTTTGCGTGCGCGAGTGAGTTCCGCGCCGACGGTGCGTTCGCCGGATGCTTCGCGCGCACCGGCCGCCGTGCCGACGCGAGAGGCGCCGAGCGCACCTGCCTTCCCGTGGGGCATGGTCATCCTCGGTGCCGCAGTCGTCGCGGTGGTGGCCACGATGCTGCGCCGCAGGTCGGCAGCACGCGCGGCCGCAGCTGCGGGACCCGGCTACGGCTCCAATGTTTATGACGCCCCGGTTGCCGGCCAGGGCTACGGGGCTCAGCCTGGCTACGGTCCCCCACCTGGATACGGCGGTCAGCCCGGATACGGCCCGCAACCGGGTTACTCCCCACAGCAGCAACCCGGCATGGGCGGCCGCGTGATGGGCGGGCTGGCCACCGGGCTCGCCGTGGGCGCCGGCGCGCTCGCCGCGCAGGAGATCGGCCGCCGCATGATGGGCGAGCATGGCCAACAAGGCGTCGGCTCGGGCATGGACTCGCATCCGGGCAGCGCGAGCGATTCGCAGCTGGCCCGCGACGCTGGCGCGGGGGCCGTCGGCGGCGCTTCGTCCGATCCCGGCCTGCCCAACGATTTCGGCATCGCCGACGGCGGCTCCTGGGACGATGGCGGCGGCTCCTTCGACATGGGCGGCGGCGGGGACGACGGCGGCAGCTGGGACAGCTGATCGCGATCGCCGCACGCCGCGGCCTATGCCTGTGGCGTGCTATTCAGTTTGAACAGGCGAGCCGGATTGGCCGAAGCGATCTGCTCGATCTCTGCCACGCCGAATCCGGCGGCCCGTAGGCTGCCGAGCGGATCTCGATCGGCCGGCGGGAACGAGTCATCGGTGCCCAGCACCATGCGTTGCACGCCCACCTTTTCTTTCAGGTAACGCAGGGCCTGCGGCTCGTGCAGGATGGTGTCGTAGAACATCCTGTGCAGATATTCCGAGGGTGCTTGCTTGGCCACGATGTCGGCCGTGTGGCTGCGCTCGTGCATGACGTCGAAGCGGCCGATCAGATAGGGCAGCGCGCCGCCGCCGTGGGAGAGCATCAGCTGGAGCTGCGGAAATCGATCGAGCACGCCGCTCCAGATCAGCGAGCCGACGGCCAGCGTGGTGTCGAAGGTGTACTGCACCACCTGGTTCAGAGCGAACTTGCGCGTGCGCGGCGTCGGCGCGGGTTGCGTCGGATGCAGGAAGACCGGCACGCCCAGCTCGCACGCCGCCGCCCAGTATTCGTCCAGCGGCAGTTCGCCCAGGTTCACCCCGTCGATGTTGCATGC
>JAQGMT010000373.1 GCA_028292185.1 Ramlibacter sp.
CAGATCAGCGTGCCGCACGAGCGTGCGGCGCGCATTCACGAAATCCACCAGCTCGCGCTGCATTGCCTGTGCGACGGGGTGGATGCCCAGTTACTCGGAGAACAGGAAGTTTCATCATGACCTTCACGACCCTGACGACGACGTCGACCCAACGCCTGGCGCTGGCCCTTGCCCTGGGCGCCGCACTGGTGGGCGGCCTTTCCGCCTGCGTGCCGCTCGTCGTGGGCGGCGCCGCGGTGGTGGGCGTGGGCATGGTGGCGACCGACCGCCGCAGCTCGGGCGCCCAGCTGGACGACCAGGGCATCGAGTTGCGCGCCGCCGCCCGCGTGCGCGACATCGCCAACGACAACATGTACGTGAGCGTCACAAGCTACAACCGCCAGGTGTTGCTGACCGGCGCCGTGGGCAGCGACGCCGATCGCCGCCGCGTCGAAGAGGAAGTGGGCCGCATCGTGAACGTGCGCTCCGTCGTCAACGAGCTGACCGTCGGCGCGTCGAGCACCTTCCAGGACCGTTCGAACGACCTCTACGTCACCGGCAAGGTGAAGGCCTCGCTGCTGGACGCCAAGGACATCTTCGCCAATTCCTTCAAGGTGGTGACCGAGCGCGGCACGGTCTACCTGATGGGCATTGCCACGCGGCGCGAGACCGACCGCGCCACCGAGATCACGCGCGGCGTGACCGGTGTGCAGAAGGTGGTGCGCGTGGTCGAGATCGTGTCCGATGCCGACCTGGCCGCTTCACAGGCGGCCAACCAGGCCGCGGCGCAACGTGGTGGCCAGGGCCCGGCACCGGTGACGTCGGCATCGCCCTCGACACCGTCGTCGCCGTCGCCATCTTCTTCGTCGCGCGTGCCGCTCCCCCCGATGGAGCCGCTGCCCGCGAGCGGCGCGACGACCGCTCCGATCCGCTGAAAAGCGCAGTCGCCATCAAGAAAAGCCCGCTGTCGCGGGCTTTTTTCGTGGAACCCCACGGAACCGGCTTGGCCGGGCCGCGGGTGTTGCCCTCGCCTGGGGGGCGAGCCTATTTCAGCCGGGTGATCAGGCTGGAGGTGTCCCAGCGCTTGCCGCCGGCAACCTGCACGTCGGCATAGAACTGGTCCACCAGGGCCGTGACGGGCAGACGCGCCCCATTGCGCTTGGCTTCGTCGAGGCACAAGCCCAGGTCCTTGCGCATCCAGTCCACCGCGAAACCGTAATCGAACTTGCCTTCGATCATGGTCTTGCCGCGGTTGTCCATCTGCCAGCTCTGGGCCGCGCCCTTGCCGATCACCTCCAGCACCTGCAGCATGTCCAGGCCGGCCTTCTGGCCGAACGAAATTGCTTCGGACAAGCCTTGCACCAGCCCGGCGATGGCGATCTGGTTCACCATCTTGGCCAATTGCCCGGCACCCGCCGGACCCAGCAGCGTGAAGGCGCGGGCGAACGCCATGGCCACCGGCTTGGCGGCCTCGAAAGCCGCCGCGTCGCCGCCGCACATCACCGTCAGCAACCCGTTCTGCGCGCCGGCCTGGCCGCCCGACACGGGCGCGTCCACGAACTGCAGGCCGCGCTTCTTGGCTTCGGCATAGAGCTCGCGCGCCACATCGGCGGAAGCCGTCGTGTGATCGATGAAGACCGAGCCGGGCTTCATCCCGGCGAAGGCGCCGTCCGGCCCCAGCACGACAGAGCGCAGATCGTCGTCGTTGCCGACGCAGCAGAACACGAGCTCGCGCCCGGCCGCCGCTTCGCGCGGCGTCGCCGCGGAGCCGCCCTTGAACTCGCTGTTCCAGGCCTTCGCCTTGGCGGCGCTGCGGTTGAACACCACGACGTCGTGCCCGGCCAGGGCCAGGTGCCCGGCCATGGGAAAGCCCATCACGCCCAAGCCGAGGAACGCGACTTTGCGCGGGGAGGTGGATTCGTACGTTTTGGGGTTGGTGCTGGCCATGCCGTCATCCTGAAATAAAAGCTGGATTCTAGGTTCCCCGCAGGGGCACGGGCCGCTCGGAGCAACGCGCAGAGAGGCCGCACAATGGAAAAAGCCGGGCTTGCCCGGCTTTTTCCATTCAATCAGGCAACTTCAAAAACGCGCAGCGTTTTTGAAGTTAAACAATTGCGAAATGCTCGGTACCGGCCGAGAGGTCCGAGCTTTTTGCCCGCTGGCTGTTGAGCTTGATCTGCAGGCGCAGGTCGTTCACGGAATCGGCATTGCGCAGCGCGTCTTCGTAGGTGATGACGTTGGCCTCGTACATGTCGTACAGCGCCTGGTCGAAGGTCTGCATGCCCAGGTTGCGGCTCTTCTTCATGATCTCCTTGATCTCGGAGACCTCGCCCTTGAAGATCAGGTCGGACACCAAGGGCGTGTTCAACATGATCTCGACCGCCGCCGCCCGGCCCTTGCCGTCCTGCTTGGGCACCAGGCGCTGCGAGATGAAGGCCTTGAGGTTGAGCGACAGGTCCATCAGCAACTGCGCGCGCCGCTCCTCGGGGAAGAAGTTGATCACCCGGTCCAGCGCCTGGTTGGCGCTGTTGGCGTGCAGCGTGGCCAGGCACAGGTGACCGGTTTCGGCGAACGCGATGGCGTGTTCCATCGTTTCGCGATCGCGGATTTCGCCCATCAGGATGACGTCGGGCGCCTGCCGCAGGGTGTTCTTCAGCGCCGCTTCCCAGCTGTCGGTGTCCAGACCCACTTCGCGCTGCGTGACCACGCAGTTCTTGTGCGGATGGACGAACTCCACCGGGTCTTCGATGGTGATGATGTGGCCCTGCGAATTTTCGTTGCGCCAATCGACCATCGCGGCCAGCGTCGTCGACTTGCCCGAGCCGGTGGCGCCCACCAGAATGGTGAGGCCGCGCTTGGACATGGTCACGTCCTTGAGCACCTGGGGCACGCCGAGCCCGTCGATGGTCGGCAGGATCTGCGGAATCACCCGCATCACCAGGCCCACCTTGCCCTGCTGCACGAAAGCGTTGCAGCGAAACCGCCCGATGCCGGGCGGCGAAATGGCGAAGTTGCATTCCTTGGTGCGCTCGAACTCCGCGGCCTGCTTGTCGCTCATGATCGAGCGCGCCAGCGCCAGCGTGTGGCCGGCGTTGAGCGGCTGCGGCGACACCTTGGTCACCTTGCCGTCCACCTTGATGGCGGGCGGGAAGTCGCCGGTGATGAACAAGTCGCTGCCGTTGCGGCTGACCATCAGCTTGAGAAGGTCGTTGATGAATTTAGTGGCCTGATCGCGTTCCATGATGTCCTCTAGAGAGTCCGGCCGGTGAGAAGCGTGGGGGCCAGGCCGACGCCGGGCCGCCCCAAGCCGGCCACGGCCCCCTCGGGGGGCAGCGCACTACACGAAGTGAGAAGCGTGGGGGCCATATTCATGACGGGAAGTTCTCCGGGATCTTGGCCTTGCCGCGGGCCTCGGAGCCGCTGATCACGTTGCGCTTGACGAGGTCGGACAGGTCCTGGTCCAGCGTCTTCATACCGAAGTTGTTGCCGGTCTGGATGGCCGAATACATCTGCGCCACCTTGGCCTCGCGAATCAGGTTGCGGATGGCCGAGGTGCCGATCATG
>JAQGMT010000401.1 GCA_028292185.1 Ramlibacter sp.
GGCAGCGGCCCGACGATGGTCACGCCTTTCACCGGCATGATCTCGCTGATCTGGTGAATCGCCAGATCGGCCTCGCCGGTGACGAGGCGATCGGCAACGAGGCCGCCCGGTACCAGCACGGCCTTGGCCTTCACCTGGTCCGCGATGCCCATCTGCTTGAACAGGCCGTCCAGGTAGATGCCGCTCGAGCCGCCCGCCGCGGGGTCGACGTAGGCCACCTTGCGCGCGGCGAGCACCGCCTGCTTGAACTGCTCCACGGTGGCGATGGCGGGCATCGGGGTGCCTGATTTCACCGCCACACCGATGGCGACCTTGGCCAGCGGGACGATGCTGCCGGAGACGACGTAGCCTTGGGTGCCGAGCGCCTGCAGCACCGGCGGCGTGATCACCGCCACATCGAACGCCTCGCCGCCGGCGATGCGCTTTTGCAGCGCGCCCGCGGTGTCGTTCTGCACGTCCACCTTGTGGCCCGTGCGCGCCTCGAAGCCCGGCACCACGGCCATGACCACTTGCTTGAACGCGCCGCCGGTCAGCAGCTTGATGGTCTCGGCTTGGCCGGCCATGGGGACGACCGTCAGGGTCGCGAGACAGAGTAGGGGGGCAACGCGGCGCAGCATCTTGAAAGCTCCTGGTGAAGGTCCATCGTGGGGTGGCCGATGATAGCCGCGCTAACGCTCGATCGACGACAGCAACTGCTGCAGCGCCGGAATTTCGGCGGGCTTGACCAGGTGGTGGTCGAATCCGGCCTCGCGCGCGCGCCGGCGATCCTCTTCCTGCCCCCAGCCCGTGAGCGCGACCAAGGCCGACCCATGTCCCGGAAAACGGGAGCGGATCGCACGTGCCACCTCGTAGCCGTTCATTCCCGGCATGCCGATGTCCAGCAGCACCACCGAAGGCAGGTAAGACTCGAACGCGGCAAGCGCCTCGCGGCCATCGCGCGCCACGCGCACATCCGCTCCCATCACGCTCAGCACCTGCCCGAGGCTGTCGCCCGCGTCGTGGTTGTCGTCCACCACCAGCACACGTGTGCGCTCCAGCGACGCCGGCGCCGGTTGCATCGCCGCGTCAGCCGTCTGCGATGCCGCGGCGAGCGGCAGGTGCACGGTGAATTCGCTGCCATGGCCCGGGCCCGCGCTGCGCACCTCGATGCTGCCCCGGTGCATTTCCGCCAGTCGCCGCGACAGCGCCAGGCCGATGCCCAATCCGCCCTGGCCGCGGCGGTTGTCGGCGTTGCCGCGGCTGAACATCTGGAACAGGCGTGGCAGCACTTCCGGTGCAATGCCCATGCCGTTGTCGCGCACGCTGATCGCCACCTGGCCGCCTTCGCGCCGAACGCGCAAGGAGATACGCCCGCCGTCGCTCGTGTACTTGGCGGCGTTGTTCAGCAGGTTGGACAGGATCTGGGCCAGCCGCACGTGGTCGCCCTGCAGCCAGAGCGGCTCGTCGGGCAGCTCGAGCGACAGTTCGTGGCTCGCCGCCTGCAGCAGCGGCTGGTTGGTTTCCACCGCGTTGCGCACAATGGCGGCCAGTTCAACCCGTTCGTTGCGCAGGGAGAAAGTCCCGCGGCTGATGCGCGACATTTCCAGCAGGTCGTCCACCAGGCGCACCAGGTGGTCGACCTGGCGCCGCATCATCGCGTGCACCGGCGCCGCCTGGTCGGGCGGCATGGCCGCCCTGTTCAGCAATTCGAGGGCGTTGCGCAGCGGCGCCAGCGGATTGCGCAGTTCGTGCGAGAGCGTCGCCAGGAATTCGTCCTTGGCGCGGTCCGACTCGGCCAGGCGCTCGGCCTGCTCGCGGATGGCCTGCTCGGCGGCCTGGCGTTCCGTGATGTCGCGCGTGGTGCCGGCGATCGCCACCACTTCGCCGTGCGGATCCAGCACGGGCGCGAAGATGTAGTCGTAAATGCGGCGCCCGTTGGTACCGGTGAAGGGAATTTCGCCGCGGATCGGCGCGCGCGTGGCGATCACCTGGTCGATCTCGCGGTCGTGCATGTCCGCATGCCACTGCTCGTAGCCCAGCTCCATCCACTTCTTGCCGCGCACGTCCCCCACGCCCCAGGTCTTGACCAGGGCATCGTTGGCATACATGGCCCGGTGATCGAGGTCGAACACGTACACGAAGTCGGGCGTGCTGTTCAGCGCGGTTTCGTAGATGCGCCGTTGCCGTTCGGATTCGAGAACCAGCTGTTCGCGTTGCGCCTGCATGTTCTTCTGTTCGGTGACGTCGCGGAAATACACCGACACGCCTTCGGGCGCGGGGAACGTGGTCACGTCGTACCAGCTGCCGTGGTGCGCATAGAAGGCCGTGAAAGACGTCTTCTCGCGCTGCGTCATCGTGCGGCGATAGTTGTGCTCGAAATTGGTGCCATCGAGGCCGGGGTATTCGGTCCACAGCACCTTGCCGTGCAAGTCGGCGGCTTCGCGGCCCAGGATGCGGCAAGCCTCGCGATTGACGAAATCGAAGCGCCATTGGCGATCGAGCGTGAAGAACCCTTCCGCGATGCTTTCGAGGATTTCGACGGCGTCGCGCTTCGCCTTGGCCGCGAGCTCCTGCACGCGGTGGACGATGAACTGGACGTCGTCCTGCTCGTCCAGGACGGGCGCATTGACACACGACCAGTATCTTTCCTCGAACGTGCTTGCCGGATCGGCCGCCGAACGGACGTCGTAGCGCAGCGCCCGCACCGTGTCGGTGGCGCGGCTCGCCATGACACGAGCCAGGGACGCGGCCAGCTCGGCGGCGCCCGCGGGCGCCTCAGGGTTGTCCGGAAACACGTCGAACACGCCGCGCCCGAAGATTGACTCGTCGGTGTGAGTGATGCGCAGGTAGGCCTCGCTGGCACCAACGATGATGAAGCCGGCGTGCGGATCCAGAATGAGCACTGGATCGGGGACGTGCCGAAAGGCGCGCCGGATTTCGTCGTAGGTCACGGTCGGGCTAGCTGAGCCATAGTGAAATTAGCGCGAAGGTTAAAGCACCGGTGCGGGCCCGGCTGTAGGACGGTGCCGCGCGGCACAATCGTCCCATGAAGTCGCGTCCCGCCGCCGGCGGCCTGGTCTATTCCACCGATGCCGGCAGGATGTGCCCGACCTGCCGCCGCCCCATCGCATCGTGTGTTTGCGCGAGCAAGCGGCCTGCTGTTTCGCCCGGCGATGGGATCGTGCGCGTCTCGCGCGAGACCAAGGGGCGCGGCGGCAAGGCCGTGACCGTGGCGC
>JAQGMT010000403.1 GCA_028292185.1 Ramlibacter sp.
GTGGCCCACGCTGAACCTGATCTTCGATGCCTTGCTGCGGCACGCGTGCGACCGCAAGACCGTGATCTACGCGCTCGGCGGCGGTGTCGTGGGCGACATGGCGGGCTTTGCCGCGGCGAGCTACATGCGTGGCGTGCCCTTCGTGCAGGTTCCCACCACGCTGCTCGCGCAAGTGGACTCGTCGGTGGGCGGCAAGACCGCGATCAACCACCCGCTGGGCAAGAACATGATCGGAGCGTTCTACCAGCCGCAGTTGGTCGTGTGCGACCTGGACACGCTCCTCACCTTGCCCGCCCGGGAGCTGAGTGCAGGTCTGGCGGAAGTCATCAAGTACGGTCCCATCGCGGATCTCGATTTCCTCGATTGGATCGAAGGGAACATCGCAGGCCTGATGGGCCGCGACGGCGCGGCGCTGGCGCACGCTGTCAGGCGGAGTTGCGAAATCAAGGCCCGCGTCGTGCAGCAGGACGAGAGAGACACGGGGCTGCGGGCCACGCTGAATTTCGGGCACACCTTCGGCCATGCCATCGAGGCCGGATTGGGTTTCGGCAATTGGCTCCATGGCGAAGCTGTGGGTTGCGGCATGGTGATGGCGCTGCACCTGTCACATCGGGTGGGTTTGATCGGGGCCGATTTCGTCGAACGCATGACCGCGCTGATCGGGCGGGCCGGCCTGCCCACCGTGGGTCCGCCGCTTGGCGCCGAGCGCTACCTGGAATTGATGCGGCTGGACAAGAAGGCGGAAGCGGGGGAGATCAAGTTCGTGCTGATCGACAAGCCGGGAAGCGCCATCATCCGCGGCGCGCCCGATGCGGTCGTTCGTGAGGTCATCGAGCACTGCTGCCGCCGCCCTGCCTGAGCGGAGTGCGCTCTAAATGATGCTCGCCCGTTATGCCTGCGACCCGGCGCTCTCGCGCGGACGGCGTCATCCCGAGCATCCTGCGCCCACGCGGACCGAATACCAGCGGGATCGCGATCGCATCGTCCATTCCACCGCATTCCGGCGCCTGGTCTACAAGACCCAGGTTTTCCTCAATCACGAGGGCGACTTGTTTCGCACGCGACTGACTCATTCGCTGGAAGTCGCGCAACTCGCACGGTCGGTCGGGCGAGCCTTGCAGCTCAATGAGGACCTGATCGAAGCCATCGCGCTGGCACACGACCTGGGCCACACCCCTTTCGGCCATGCGGGCCAGGATGCGCTGGACGAATGCATGCAGGGCCGCGGCGGATTCGAGCACAACCTGCAGAGCCTGCGGGTGGTGGACGAACTCGAGGAACGCTACCCCAGCTTCAATGGCCTGAACCTCACGTTCGAAACGCGAGAGGGAATTCTCAAGCACTGCTCGCGGGCCAATGCGCAGCGCATCGAGGCGGGCGAGCCCGGCGGCGTCGCGCGGCGCTTCCTCGATCGCAGCCAGCCAAGCCTGGAGGCGCAACTTTGCAACCTCGCCGATGAAATTGCGTACAACGCGCACGACATCGACGATGGCGTTCGCTCCGGCCTCATCACGCTGGAACAGCTGCGTGAAGTCGAACTCTTTGACGAACACAGCGCCGCGACGCTGCGCGAGTTTGCGCAATTGCAAGGCCGCCGGCTCTTGTACGAGGTGATCCGGCGGATGCTCAGCGCCCAGGTCTACGACGTGATCGACTCGACGCGCGCAATGCTCGATGAAATCGGGCTCTCCAGTGTCGTTGACGCACGCGCGGCTGCGCCGCTGGTCACCTTCGGCAACGCGATGCGCGTCAAGTCGGCGGCTCTGAAACGCTTCCTGCTGAACAACCTGTACCGCCACGCCCGCGTGGTGGAGAAGACCGGCCAGGCGCGGCGTGTGGTGCGGGAACTGTTCGAGGCCTACCTCGCCGATCTGGCGCAGATGCCGCCCGACTTTGCAGCGCGCCCTGACAGCGCACGGGCGGTGGCCGACTACATCGCCGGCATGACGGACCGCTTTGCCGCGCGGGAGCATGAGCGCCTCACCGGCCTGAAGCTGCTGGGCTAGGGTCTGCTCTCACTGTTCTCATGCGGAAAATCGATCCGGCGCTGCTGATCGTGCTGGCAGGGGTCAGTGCCGCGTTGCATGTGGGCAAGCTTCCAACAGCCGTGCCCGTGCTGCGCGACACCATGGGCGTCACTCTGGTGCAGGCGGGTTTTCTTCTCTCGCTGGTGCAATTGGCGGGAATGACGCTGGGACTCGCGGTGGGCCTGGGAGCAGACCGCTGGGGACTCAAGCGCACGATGATCGCTGGGTTGCTGATTTGCGGCGTGGCCAGCCTGCTGGGCGGATGGGCGCAAACGCCCGGTGCCTTGATGCTGCTGCGCGCTATGGAGGGGCTCGGCTTCCTGCTGACCTCCATGCCCGCGCCCGGCTTGCTTCGCCGTTTGATCGAGCCGGCACGCATGAATGTCGCGCTCGGCCTGTGGGGGGCCTACATGCCGTTCGGCACCGCGATCGCATTGCTGTGCGGGCCGCTGGTCATGGCCCACGCAGGTTGGCAAGGCTGGTGGTGGTTGCTGGGCTTGCAGTCCGGCGCCATCGCCCTCTGGCTTTGGCGGCGCTTGCCCGCCGACCCGGTGCGGTCGGCAACCGATGGTGACTTGCGCGTCGAAGGCTGGCTGCCGCGCCTGCGGCAAACGCTCTCGGCGACCGGGCCGTGGCTGGTGGCGTTGAGCTTCGCCGTGTATTCGGCGCAGTGGCTTGCCGTCGTCGGATTCCTGCCCACCGTGTACGCGCGGGGCGGGCTCGGCCCCGCCGCAGCCGGCGCTGCCACCGCCCTGGCGGCGTTGGTAAATATGTTCGGCAATATTGCGTCCGGCAAGTTGCTGCAAGCAGGCCTGCGTCCACGCACCCTGCTTTACATCGGATTTGCGAGCATGGGTGTGGGCGGGTTTATCGCGTTCGCCGTGGTCTGGAATTCCATCGGGGGCAGTGTCGCGTTCGCTCTCAGATACACCGGAGTGCTGGTTTTTTCGATGGTGGGCGGCCTGGTCCCGGGCACCTTGTTTTCATTGGCGGTCAGGCTGGCACCGAACGAACGCACCGTCTCTACCACCGTGGGTTGGATGCAGCAGTGGTCTTCGCTCGGGCAGTTCGTCGGCCCGCCGGTGGTTGCGTGGCTGGCAAGCCGAGTCGGCGGATGGCAGTGGAGCTGGTTGGTGACGGGCGGCTGCGCGGCCGCCGGATTGGTGCTTGCCCACCGCATCAGCATGCTCATGCACCGGCCCACGTAAAATCTCGCCAACACCAAGGCTGCGAATCTCGTGAGTTTTCTCAATCAGCTGAAGTCGCAGGCCAAAGCGCTGCAAAAGGAACAAGGGGAGCAGCAGCTCAACCTGGAAGAAAACACCGCGCGCACCGAAGAGGCCTGCCGTTTTGCGTTGCCGTACTTCCAGGACCTGGCGCGCCAGCTGAACGTCATCGCGCCGGCCGGTCCCCGGTTCAGCCTGGATGGCAAGACCCCTTGGCCTGCAATGAAGCTGGTCGAGTTTCGCGTGGATTCGCGCAAGAAGACCTTGCGCAGCCGCGAGGTTTTCGACTACATCGCGATGGGCTGGCGCGTGGTTCCGGCGATTGGGGAGCCCGTCGGCGGGGTGGTGCGTGTCAACTTCCCGCCGGACCTCCAGCGGGTGGAGGCGCGCTTGGCCATGGGGCCGGTGAAGCACGAGCGCAAGGACATCAGGCACCCCGAGAAGAACACCTTGCAGGCCATCGAGTTCGAATACATCACCGAGACGCGGGGCAACGTGGTGATCACGCCGGATCACGACAAGGCGGTGCTTGGGTTCAGGCTGCTCAACGCCGTTGGTTTCGACATCACCACCACCACCCGCGATGCCGCGCAGCTCCGGCACGAGATGCTCGACGAGCTGGCCAAACTCATCGTTTCGCAGCCCAATCGGTTCGACAGATGAAGGATGCGGCCGCGGTCGTGGCGCACGACACGCGCAATTGGCTGGAGCGAGCGGTGATCGGATTGAACCTGTGCCCGTTCGCCAAGGCTGTGCACGTCAAGGGGCAAGTGCATTACGCGGTGAGCGCCGCATCGGAAGCCGGTCAGGTGCTGGAGGATTTGCAGCATGAACTTCGCGCGTTGGTCGCGCTCGATCCTGCGGTGCGCGACACCACGCTGCTGATCGTGCCCGGCTGCTTGCACGATTTTCTCGAGTTCAATGACTTGATGGGCCGCGCGGAGCGCCTGGTTCGCAAGCTCCGGCTCGAAGGCGTGATTCAGTTGGCCAGGTTTCATCCCGCCTTTCAGTTCGCCGGCAGCGAGCAGGACGATATGGCCAATTTCACCAATCGATCGCCGTATCCCGTCATTCACCTGCTGCGGGAAGCCAGCATAGACCGCGCCGTGGCCGCGATCGCGCAGCCGCAGGCGATCTATGAGGCCAACATCGAAACGCTCCGCCGGCTGGGCCCGCAGGGCTGGGCGGATTTGGGTGTGGGGCCATCGACATGAAGCCCGACCAACTCGAGCTGCGCCCCGGACAATCGACCGAGCTGCTCAAGGAACTCCACATCCTCACGCGCGACGGCAGCATCAACCAGGACTCGCGGCGCAAGCTCAAGCAGGTCAATCACCTTTACCAGTTCATAGAGAAGCTGCTGTTGGAATTGCCGCCCGGCGAGGGCGGACCGACCTTGGCCGACCACGGCGCCGGGAAGTCTTACCTCGGGTTCATTCTTTATGACCTGTTCTTCAAGCCGCGCGGTGACGGGCACATCTACGGGATCGAGACCCGGCCGGAACTGGTGCAACGGTCTCGGGAATTGGCAGCGAAGCTCGGTTTCGATCGCATGTCCTTTCTCAACGTAAGCGCCGCGGACGCGGCCGATGTGAAAGCATTGCCGGCTCGAATCGATGTTGTCACGGCGCTGCACGCATGCGACACGGCGACCGACGACGCGATTGCCTTCGGCCTGCGCAAGCAAGCGCGGTCGATGGTGCTCGTGCCTTGCTGTCAGGCAGAGGTCGCGGCGTGCCTGCGGCAAGACAAGGCCTTGGCTCTTTCACGCACGCCGCTGGCCGAGCTGTGGCGGCATCCCGTTCACACGCGCGAAATGGGCAGCCAGCTAACCAACGTATTGCGCTGCCTTTACCTCGAGGCCAGCGGCTATCAGGTGACGGTGACCGAATTGGTGGGCTGGGAACACAGCATGAAGAACGAACTGATCCTGGCCCGGCACACGGGGCAGGCCAAGCACTCCGCCGCGCAACGTTTGCGTGCGGTGCTTGCCGAATTCGGTTTGCAGGGTCTGGAAGCCACGCGCTACCCGGGACTAAAATTGGGGTCAGACTCCAATTAGCCTGGCTGCTCAGCCGGGTATCGCATGGCGCGCCTTCCTCGACTCACGGTGCCGGGCTATCCGCACCACATCATCCAGCGCGGAAACAATCGGCAAGCGATCTTCTCGGGCAACGCTGATTACGAGGTGCTGCTTGCAATGCTCGACGAGCACTCGCGCCAGGCGAAGGTCGCTATTCACGCGTACGTGCTGATGAGCAATCACTTTCATCTGCTCGCCACACCGGACAGCGCGGAGGCGATTCCGCAGATGATGCAGGCGGTCGGCCGCCGGTATGTGCGCTACTTCAATCAGCGGCAGGCCCGCAGCGGCACGCTTTGGGAGGGGCGCTACAAGTCCACGCTGATCCAGACCGAGCGCTACCTGCTGGCTTGCATGGCGTACATCGATCTCAACCCCGTGCGCGGAGGCTTGGCAACCGACCCGGGCGACTACGCCTGGTCGAGCCATGGCCACTATGTTGGACGTCGGAACGACAAGCTGGTGTCGCCGCATCCCTTGTATTGGGAGCTCGGCAATACGCCTTTTTCCCGCGAGGCGGCGTATGCGCAGTTGGTGCACGCCGGGATCAGCGACGAGCAGGAACGCTCGCTGACCGACTCGGTGCTGCGCGGCTGGGCGCTCGGCGAGCCCGACTACGTAGCGGACCTGCAAAAGCGCACCGAGCGCAGAGTCAGCAAGACTCGCGCGGGCCGACCGAAGGCGCTCAACGCGCAACCTGCGGCCGACCCGGTACCAAGGCGGTGATCTGTCCCTTATTTTGTTTGAATGGGAAAGTTGATCGATTAATTGGAATCTGACCCCAATTATTTTGCTTGGCAAGCTTGCTGCGCCGCAGTATTCTCGTTATCCCCATCGATAGCAGGAGTGCGCCATGACCACGGCCGCAGAGATCACCTATTTGCAAGAGAACGGCCTGTATTCGGGCGCGAACGAGCACGACGCTTGCGGCGTGGGCTTCGTGGCGCACATCAAGGGCGAGAAGAGCCACGCCATCGTCCAACAAGGCCTGCAGATCCTGAAGAACCTGGATCACCGGGGCGCGGTCGGCGCGGACAAGCTGATGGGGGACGGTGCGGGCATCCTGATTCAGCTGCCCGACGCCTTGTACCGCGAGGAAATGGCGAAGGCGGGCGTCGAACTCCCGCCTCCAGGCGAATACGGGGTGGGCATGGTCTTCCTGCCGAAGGAGCATGCGTCGCGGCTGGCCTGCGAGCAGGAACTTGAGCGGGCGATCAAGGCCGAAGGCCAGGTGCTGCTCGGCTGGCGCGACGTGCCGGTCGATCGCGAGATGCCGATGTCCCCGGCCGTGCGCAAGAAGGAGCCGGTGTTGCGGCAAGTGTTCATCGGCCGCGGCAATGACGTGATCGTGCAGGACGCGTTGGAACGCAAGCTGTACGTGATTCGCAAGACGGCCAGCGCCGCGATCCAGAACCTGCACCTGAAGTACACGAAGGAGTACTACGTCCCCAGCATGTCCAGCCGCACGGTGGTCTACAAGGGACTGCTGCTGGCCGACCAGGTCGGCACGTACTACCTGGACCTGAAAGACCCGCGCTGCGTGTCCGCGCTCGGCCTGGTGCACCAGCGCTTCTCGACCAACACCTTCCCCGAGTGGCCGCTGGCACACCCTTACCGCTATGTCGCGCACAACGGCGAGATCAACACGGTGAAGGGCAACTACAACTGGATGAAGGCACGCGAAGGCGTGATGTCTTCGCCGGTGCTGGGCGCCGACCTCAACAAGCTGTATCCCATCAGCTTTGCCGGGCAGTCGGACACCGCCACCTTCGACAACTGCCTCGAGTTGCTGACGATGGCCGGCTATCCCATCAGCCAGGCCGTGATGATGATGATTCCCGAGCCCTGGGAGCAGCACACGACGATGGACGAGCGGCGCAAGGCGTTCTATGAATATCACGCCGCCATGCTGGAGCCGTGGGATGGCCCGGCCTCGATCGTTTTCACCGACGGCCGCCAGATCGGCGCCACGCTGGACCGCAACGGACTGCGGCCTTCGCGTTATTGCGTCACCGACGACGACCTCGTGATCATGGCCTCCGAGTCCGGCGTGTTGCCGGTGCCCGAAAACAAGATCGTGCGCAAGTGGCGCCTGCAGCCCGGCAAGATGTTCCTGATCGACCTGGAACAGGGCCGGATGATCGACGACGAGGAGCTCAAGGCCAACCTCGCCAACAGCAAGCCGTACAAGCAGTGGATCGAGAACCTGCGCATCAAGCTCGATGATTTGTCGGATACCTCCGGCAAGGTGACGGAGAGCGACGTTGATCTGCTGGACCGGCAGCAAGCGTTCGGCTACACGCAGGAAGACATCAAGTTCCTGATGTCTCCGATGGCGCAAGCCGGCGAGGAAGGCATCGGCTCGATGGGCAACGACAGCCCGCTGGCCGTGCTCTCGAACAAGGACAAGCCGCTCTACAACTACTTCAAGCAGTTGTTCGCGCAGGTGACCAACCCGCCGATCGACCCGATCCGCGAAGCGATCGTGATGTCGCTGGTGTCGTTCATCGGCCCCAAGCCCAACCTGCTGGACATCAACCAGGTCAATCCGCCGATGCGGCTTGAAGTGAGCCAGCCGATCCTCGACTTCGCCGACATGGCCAAGCTGCGCGACATCGAGAGCCACACGCACGGAAAATTCCGCAGCTACACGCTGGACATCACGTACCCG
>JAQGMT010000404.1 GCA_028292185.1 Ramlibacter sp.
CGCCGGCCTCCGGCGCCCGGCCCGCCGCCTGCGCCCGCCGCTGGGCCGCCACCCGGCGCACCCGCGACGCCCGTGGCCGGTGCGCGATGCGTCAGCCCCCATGCCAACCAGCCGATGCCGGCCACCACGAGTACGGCGATGACGCTGCCGATCAGCATCGCGCGGCGTCCGATGCGCCGCCTCGGCGGCTCGACATCGGGCGAAGCAACTGGCGAATCGGGGGGGTACGGATCCATGTCTGTCCTTGTTATAAATCGCCGCGGCGCTGGTCTGGCGCGGCGCGCATCCGGTCGATGGAGCGTGATCCTAATCCGCCCCATGAGCCATCGGCGGGAAACGGAAGCCTGCGTAGGCCGTCTCCTGCAAGCAAACGGGAACTTTACTGAGGGTTTACCGCAGCGTTACGGGCTTGGGTTCGGGTGCATCTGGGCGCGACGGCGCCCTCACTCCAAGACCGCGCTGAAATCCCCCATCCGCTCGCGCACCCCCGGCAGGGGCTCGAGGGCAAACCGCTTGGTGATGAATTTCAGGATGGAGGTGGTGTCGTAGGTGGTGGAATCGATGAAGTGCTTCTTCACGCGCGGGCCGATCAGCAAGGTGGGGATGCGCGACCCCGGGCCGAAGCGGTCACCCCAGCCCGGGCCGGTCGGCGGCGGCACGTGATCCCAGTAGCCGCCGTTCTCGTCGTAGGTGACGATGACCAGCATGTCCTTCCATTGAGGGCTGGCGCGCAGCTTCTTCAGCAAGCCGTCGATGTGCATGTCGCCGGTCATGATGTCCGTGTACGAGGGATGCTGCGTGTCGCGGCCGGCGGGCTTGTAGAAGCTGACCGCCGGCAGCTTGCCCGCATCGATGTCCGCGATGAAGTCTTCGCCATCGAGCAGGTGCTGCGCGCGGTCGGGCGTGCCGGGCGCGAAGCGCGCGAAGTAATTGAACGGCTGATGGTGCGGCTGGAAATTGGGCGAATTGCCCTCGCGCGTGTAGATGATCTTGCGCTTCACGCTGGGCGGCTGCTCCCCGTCCGCCAGGGCCTCGCGATAGCCGCCTGCATACCAGGCCCAGGAGACGCCGCGCGCTGACAGCCGGTCGCCGATGGTCGCCGCCGTTTGCGGCGGAAGCGGCTCACCCGAGCCCGCCGTGCCCTTGGGATCGGCGAAGGCCAGAGGGCCCCCCGGTGCCGGGGCAATGCCGCTGGGTTGATAGGCAGGCTGCGTCGTGTTCACCGACCAGCCATCCGGCGTCACCTGTCCTCCGCCCGAGCTGTACACCTTCACCGCGCCTTCGCCGGCGGGCGGCGAGTCGGGGCGCTTCTCGAGCTTGCCGTTGGCGTCCAGGCGCGCGCGCATCGAAGCCGGCGCATCGGGGTGCCGCGGCGCGCAGGCGCAAACCAGGTACTGGTGGTTCAGGTAGGAGCCGCCGAACGCGCCCATGAAGAAGTTGTCGGCCAGCGTGTATTCCTGCGCCCACTTCCAGATGGCGAATTGGCTGCCGTCGTAGTAGCCCATGGTCCAGCCGCCGACCGTGGACATGGCGGCGAACATATTGTTCTTGCCGCCGTTGATCTGCTCCTGGTTATGGAAGAAGACATGGATCGGGCTGGGCACGATCTGCGTGGGCGGGCGATTGACCGGCGGCGCGTCGATGCGGAAGGGCTTGTTGGGCATGCGCGGAAAACCCGGCGCGGCTTTTCCGTCCGGCCCCCAGGTCACCAGCTCGGGCAGCGGCTTGCCGTCGTGGCCGAGCTGGGTGTATTGCTCCGGCGTCGCGTTGGCGATGCCGTTGACCCCGGGGAACAGGCCATACATGTTGTCGAAGCTGTGGTTCTCCGCATAGATGACGACCACGTTCTTGATCGGTCCGGCGCGCTCGGCGAAGCGGTCGCCGGAGCCGGAGGGTGCGAAGGCGCATCCCGCGAGCAACGCGGCGATGGCAATTGAAAAAGCGGTGGGTGTGGAAAAGGCGATACGTGTCAGGCGCATTCGAGACTGCAATTCCTAGGCTAATGTGTGATGACCACCAGCACGCTGCATGGGGCATGCTCGATCATCGCACCGGAGATGGAGCCGCGCCACCAGCGGGCGGTCCAGCTGTCCAGGTGCTTGTGGCCCACCATGATCAGGTCGGCCTGGATCTTGCGCGCGTATTTGGTGATCTCGTCCACCGCCTCGCCCACCAGCACTTCGCCGCGGGCGGCATAGCCACAGTCGGCCAGGCGCTTGAGGCCATCATCGAGCACGGCCTGGTGCTTCTTCTTTTCGCGCTCCTCCAGTTCCATGTCGTAGACGCCGCCCTCCAGGCCGACGAAGCTCATGGCCGAAGGCATCACCGCGATCAGGAACAGCTCCGGCTGGCTCCATTGGGCAAGGTCGCGGCAATCCAGCAGCGCCTTCTGCCCGGCGTCAGAGCCGTCATAGGCCAACAGAATCCGCTTGTACATGGCGCTCTCCAGGGTCGAGTTGGGCGCAAAGCATAGTCGGATCGCGCGGGCTTGTCATGAGTGACTGCCCTTCCATTGGCACAAACCTTGCGTTTCGACAAAGCGCCCATCACAATGCGCGCCAACATATGAAAGGGAATTGATGATGGAAACTTCGACCTTGTCGGTGCCGGCCCAGGGAGCTGCCGCCGGTATCGGCCAGAACCGCTGGATGCAGCTTGTCTACGGCCTGATCTGCATGATGGCCATCTCGAGTCCCCAGTATGTGTGGACGCTGTTCACCAAGCCGATGCAGGCCCAATTCGGCGTCTCGCTGTCGACGTTGCAGGTCACGTTCTCCATCCTCATCGTGCTGCAGACCTTTCTTTCCCCCTTCCAGGGCTTCGTCGTCGATCGCTTCGGTCCTCGCATCCTGATCTCCGTCGGGTCGGTGCTGACCGGGCTGTCCTGGGTGCTCGCGTCCCAGGTGACGTCAGTCACCGGCATCTACCTGACCTACGGGCTGCTGGGCGGCATCGGCACCGGCATCATCTACATCGGCATCGTGGGCCTGATGGTGCGCTGGTTCCCGGACCGCCGCGGCTTTGCCGCCGGCATCGTGGCCGCCGGCTACGGCATGGGCGCGATCCTCACCACCTTCCCGGTGTCCGCCAGCCTTACCGCCAGCGGCTGGCAGCACACCTTGCTGGTCTTCGGCATCGTGTTCGGCATCATCGGATTGGCCGCCGCCCAGGGCCTGAGAATGCCGCCGCAGGAATGGATGGCTCAGCACGAGTCCGTCCACTCGTCGGTGGCGGACGTCCCTTCCAGGCAGATGCTCAAGTCGCCGGTGTTCTGGCTCATGTTCGTCATGATGACCATGATGTCGACCTCGGGCCTGATGGTGATTTCCCAGATGGGCAGCTTCGCCAAGGACTTCGGCGTCACCAACGCCATGGTGTGGGGACTGGCCGCGCTGCCGCTGGCGCTCACCATCGACCGCTTCACCAACGGCCTCACCCGCCCCTTCTTCGGCTGGGTGTCCGACCAGATCGGCCGCGAGAACACGATGGTGGTGGCGTTCGGGCTCGAAGGGATCGCGATGACCCTCTGGCTGATCACGCGCGACAACGCGGTGCTCTTCGTTCTGCTTTCCGGCGTGGTGTTCTTCGGCTGGGGCGAGATCTTTTCGCTGTTCCCCTCCACGCTGACCGACACCTTCGGCACCAAGCACGCGACGATGAATTACGGTTTCCTCTACATCGCCCAAGGCCTGGGCTCGGTGCTCGGCGGGCCCTTGGCCGCCTTGCTGCACGAGAGCACCGGCAGCTGGATACCGGTGTTCCAGCTTTGTATCGCGATGGACCTGCTCACGGCCGTGCTTGCGTTCCTGGCGCTGAAGCCGCTGCGCCGCAAGCTGCTCGCACCGAATCGGCCCTAGGCCGGCGCACCGGCGCAGGGCTGCAGCCCTGCCATTTCCAGCAGCACACCGGGCTGGAAATGGCGGTCGATGAAATCGGCCAGTCCGTCGAAAACGCTGTCCAGCGTGGGCACGCCTGCGCCGAACAGCGCGTGCAGCACCGCTGCCTCTTCGAACAGCCCATGCACGTAGACGCCCAGCACGTTGCCTGCCTCGTTCTGCCATCCCAAGCCGCCGGGCAGCACGGTGCGCGCCGCGGCCATCCCGGTATGTTGCGCGGTGCGGCCCCGATGGATTTCGTAGCCGGACAGCCGCGCGCCTGACAAGGCGCGCCAGACACCTCGCACCGCAGAGAATCCCGTTTCGGTGCGCCGCACCGTTTTGTCGCGCTCGAATACCGTGACCAGCGGCAGCAAGCCCAGTCCCGGGGCATTGCCGTCGATCTGATCGTGGTCGATCAAGGCTTCACCCAGCATCTGCAGCCCGCCGCAAATGCCGAGCACCGCGCCGCCGTTTTCGGCGTGCTGTGCAATGACGCTGGCCAGACCCTGCTTGCGCAACCACGCGAGGTCGGCGCTGGTGTTCTTGGACCCGGGCAGGATGATCCAGTCCGCGTGCGCCAGATCGGCAGGCGCACGGGCCCAGGTGAGGCGAACGCCGGAGATGTTGATGAGCGGCTGGAATTCGTCGAGGTTGCTTATGCGGGGATAGGCCACGATCGCGATGTTCTTGCGCGCGCCCTCGCGCCTGCCTTCTGGCAGCCAGAGAGGGTGAAACACGCCGTCTTCTTCCGGCAACCCGTGCTCGCGCCACATCGGCAGCGTGGCGACCGTCTGGATGCCGGTGAGGTCGCGCAGCATTTGCGGACCGGGCGCCAACAGCGCGGCGTCACCGCGGAACTTGTTCAACACGAAGCCGGTGATGCGCTTGCGTTGCGTTGCGTCCAGCAGCGCCCAGGTGCCGTAGAGATGCGCGAACGCGCCGCCGCGATCGATGTCGGTCACCAGCAGGCAACGCGCGTCGGCGAAGTCGGCCACGCGCATGTTCACCACGTCGCTCGCCGCGAGATTGATTTCGGCGGGCGAACCCGCGCCTTCGATCACGACGACGTCGCACTCTGCGCGCAAGCCGTCGAGTGCGGCGGCGATGGTCGGCCACACTGCGGACCCGCGGCTGCGCCAAGGCATGTCGGACAGGTCGCGATTCACCTGCCCCAGCAAGATCGCCTGGCTGTGCGTGTCGGTCTCCGGTTTGAGCAACAGCGGGTTCATGCGGACCTCGGGCAAGGTGCGCGCGGCGAGCGCCTGGAAGTACTGGGCGCTGCCGATTTCGCCGCCCTCCACCACGCGCGCGTTGTTGCTCATGTTCTGCGCCTTGAACGGCGCGACGTTCAGGCCCTGACGCGCGTACCAGCGGCACAGCGCCGCTGCCACGAGGCTCTTGCCGGCGCCGCTGGTCGTGCCGAGCACCATCACGCAGCGGGCCGTCATCGCTGCTCCATGCACGGCAAGGCCAGCCACTGGCCTTCGAGCGACCGCACGCGGATGCGCCCGTCGAACACATGCTCGAGCGCCCGATGCGTGGCGGCATCGGCGCAGCGTCCGCTATGCACCAGCCGCCCGCCGTCCAGGATCACCATCTCGTCGGCCCGCAAAGCCGGCGAAATTTCGTGCAGCACGCTGATCACGGTCTTGCCGCCGCGCACCAGGTCGCGCACCAGCGCGAGCCAATCGGCCTGATGCGGCGGGTCGAGGTTGGCCAGCGGCTCGTCCATCAAGAGCACGCCGGCCTGCACCGCCAGTGCTCGAGCCAGCAGCACCCGCTGCCGCTCGCCGCCCGAGAGCTGGCCCAAGGGCCGTTCGCGCCACTCCCATGCCTGTGTGGCTCGCAGCGCCTGCTCGGTGGCCGCACGGTCCGCGGCACTGGGCGGCGCCAGCCATGCCTGGTGCGGCACACGTCCCAGCATGGCGACGTCGTACACCGTCAAGTCGTCGGCCGCGCCTTCGCCCTGCCCCAGCCAGGACAGTTGCAAAGCCCGTTCCCGGCCCGCCAGCTCGCCCAGGTTCCGGCCGTGCAACAGCACTTCACCGCTGTGCGGCAACAGCCCGGCCAGCACGCGCAGCAAGGTGGACTTGCCGGCGCCGTTGGGACCGACGATGCTGGTCCAGCGGCCTTTTAGCAGTCGCAGGTCGATCCCATGCAGCACCTCGGTGCGGCCCAGGTCCGCGCGCAAGCCGCGGGTCTCGAGGGCAGGCGCGTTGCCGGTCATAGCGAACGGTTGCGTGAGCCGATGCGCCGGTGCATCAGCCACAGCAGGTAGCTGCCGCCCAGCAGGCCCGTGAGCACCCCGACGGGCAGTTCCTGGGGCGCGATCAACCAGCGCGCCAGCACGTCCGCCGCCATCAGCAGCGCGCCGCCGGTGAGTGCGCTAAGGAACACCAGGCGCGCGTGCGTTGTCTTCACGGCGGAGCGCACCAGGTGCGGCGCCGCCAGGCCGACGAATGCAATCAGCCCGGTCTGCGCGACGGCGGCGCCCGTGGCCAGCGCGAGCGCGCCGACCAAGGCGGCCCGTATCGCCACCAAGGGCAGGCCCAGGCTGGCGGCAGTCGATTCGCCCAGCGCGAGTGCATCCAGCGCGCGGCCTAGCGCGCACGCGACTCCCAGGCTCGGCACCGCCGCGGCGGCCATGATGGCGCACGCGCCCCAGCCGACGAACCCGGTGCTTCCCAGCATGAAGGCCTGCATGCTTTGCATCACTTCCGGCACGCTGAGCGTGACCAGGTCCCTGGCCGCGCCCAGGACCACCCCCACGATCACGCCCGCCAGCAACAGGCGCAAGGTGTGCTGCACGCCCTGCGCCAGCGCGAGCGTGAGCAGCACGCCGGCAGTGGCGCCGACGAATGCGGCGCCGGTCATCCCGAGCCGCAGCACCCATTGCGTCGCGAAGGGCGATGCGCCGAGCAAAGCCAGCGCGAGCGCCAGACCCAGCGCGGCGCCGGACGCGCTCCCCAGCAGATACGGATCGGCCAGGGGATTGCGAAACAGCCCCTGCGCCACGGCGCCGGCCAGCCCCAGCAGCGCGCCCGCAATCCATGCGCCGAGCGTGCGCGGCAAACGGATGTCGCGCACGATCTGCCAGGCGATTTGGTCGTGCCACGCGCCCAGAACGCTTTCGAAGCCGGTGCTGCCCACGCAGACCCCGAGTACCAGCAGGCCCAGGGCAAGCAGCAGCAGCGCAGCGCCCAGCAGCCACGCCCTCCGGTCGGAGCGGTTCATCGGGCTCGCCGCGGCCAGGCTGGACGTCATGGCTTCGCCGTGACCTTCTGATTGGCGATGCACCGGGCCATCAGTTGGGCGGCCTGCACGATGCGCGGTCCGGGCCGCACCATCATCTGCGAATCCGCGGGGCTGAACAGGCACACGTGCTTGCCCCGTATCGCGCGCAGCGCCGCCCAGCCGGGACGCAGTTCGAGGCCCGGCTCCTCGGCCTGGCTGATCATGATGAGGTCGGGGTCGGAACGCACAACGAACTCGGGATTGATGCGCGGAAAGGGCCCCAGGTCGCCCGGAACAACGTTCTTCGCGCCCAGCCGGCTTAGCGTTTCGCCGATGAAGGAAGATTCGCTCGCCGCATAAGGTCCGCGCCCGGCTTCGAAGTACACGCGCATGTTCATCGCAGCGGGTGGGACGGACCGCGCGGCCGCATCCACACCGGCTTCGATCGCGTGCCACACCCGCGGCGCATCCGGAACGTCGAGCAAATCGGCGATTTGCGCCAGCACCCGCCGCACGTCGGCATAGCTGCGCGGCTCGAGCGTCACGACTTTCAGGCCGAGCGATTCGAGGCGCTGCACGGCGCGCGACGAGACGGCCATCAGCAC
>JAQGMT010000412.1 GCA_028292185.1 Ramlibacter sp.
GAAGTGGCCGGGCGGCAATCGATCTACGGCAATCTGTGCGCCAGCGGCTGGCACACCTGCGCGCTCGCCATGCGGCTGACCGTCGATAACTTTCTGAACGAGTCGTCCAGCATGGGGTCGCCCGGGCTGGAGAGCCTTCGCTGGCTCAAGCCGGTGTATCCCGGCGACACGCTGCGCCTGCAATACACCATCACCGAATCGCGCCCTTCGCGAAAGCGCCGCGACATCGGCATGGTCCGCGCCTCGTGGGAAATGTTCAACCAGCACGGCGAAAAGGTGCTGCATATGGAAGGGCACGGCATGTTCCGCCGCCGCAACCCGGCCACACCGGACGAGATCGCGCAGCCGGACGCCGCCCCCGGCAAAAGCTAGGCGGGCTCGGCCTTTCGCAGGGCCTTGACCAGCTGGTTGCTGGTGTTGCGCAGGCGTTGCGCCAGCAGCTGCGTCAGCTTCACCAGCAGCTTGGCGCCGATGGCCGGATGCGCGCTGATCAAGCGGCTTACGGCGGCGCGCGTCAGTATCGCCGCCTCCACCTGGCTCAAGGCCCAGCAGCTGGCGTAGCGCGGCTCGCCATCGAGCATCGACATCTCACCGAGCACGGCGCCTTCCTTGAGCACGGCAAGGCGCGTGGTGTCGCCCGGCTCCTGGCGGTCGGCTTCCAGGCCGACCTTGCGCTTGCCCACATCCACCGTGCCGCCCAAGAGCAGCATCAGCCAGTCGCTGGCCTCGCCTTCCTCGATCAGCAACTGTCCCGGCTGCGCGCGCACCAGCAACATGCTGGATCCCAGCAGGTCGGCCTCGGCCGGGGTGAAGTCTCGCAGCAAGGCCGAGAACTGCAGCAGTTCGGGATGCCTGGACAGGCTCTCGCAAGGCCCGAGCACCTGCAGCCCCCGCGCCTGCAATTGCTCCCGGATCGCCTGGTTGGGCATCGTCAATGCGCCATCATTGCTGCAACCACTGTCCGATTTCTGCGGCTGCGGCGTCGGTGGCGGCCGCCAACGCGCGCACGCCGCCCGCTGCGTCGGCAGTGGGCGCCGGCTCGCGCTTGACGATGTCGCGCTGGCCGAGCAGCTTCTCACCACCGGGCGTGTTCTCCAGCAAGGTCACGCGCAGGCGCAGCAAGCCCCAGCTTTGCGCGGTGGACTCGAAGAACTGCGAGAACTCCTCGATCTCGACGCGCAGCACGCGCGGCATGGCCCCGGCCGTGCGCGCGAGGGCAGCGCTTTCGGCGGGATCGAGCACGGGGCGGACCCGGCCGAGTTGTTCGCGCAAACGTTGGCGGATGAGCTGCGGCGGCGACGCGCTCCAGCGGGCATGCGCGTAGGGCTGCAACTGGTGGGCGTCCGAATAGGCCAGGCGGTACTGCACGGCGGAACTGTCCAGTGCGCTGGAACCTGCGACGTCGGCCAGGACGATCGGCAGCAAAGGCGCCGCAGCCATTGCCGCGGGCGCGGTGGCGCCGGGCCCGAAGTCGTACACCGTCGCGCGCACGGGCTTGTCCGGGACCCCGGCGCAGCCGGCCAGCGCGGCCGCGAAACCAGCCGCCAGCAGCAGTGCAAAAGAGCGCCGCATCATTTCGCCACTCCCGGGTCGGCGAAGCCAGTCTCGCCGGGTCCGGGCGCAATCACCCCCGCTCCGTAGATCAGCGACTGCGGGTTGTCGCCGATTGCGCTGGCGGTGCGGCCCAGCCGCCGAACCGCCAGCGAAGTTTCTTCCGTCACGCGGTTGATGCGCGGCAAGGTGGCTTCGTTGAAGGAGTCGGCGGCATGCGACAAGGCCTCGCTGCCGGTGGCCAGTCGATCAAGCGGTCCGTCCTTCTCGTTCAGGCGGCGCGCCGTCTGGTCGAAGTCGGCGGCGGTGCGGCCGATCGCGTCGGCGCTCTTTTGAACCGAGCGCATCGTGGTGGTGGCTTCGGCCAGCGCCGGGTCCACGCGCTTGGCCACGGTGGCGTCCAACCGTTGCGCCAGCTGGCCGGCCGACTCGGCGGCCGTCGACAGCTTGTCGAGCGCGCCCGCGACGCGGCGCTGGTTGTCGTCGCCCAGCAGCTGGTTCACGCGCTTGGTCGCTTGGTCAACCTGGCCCAGGATGGCTTCGCCCTGCGTCATCAGCTTGGAGAGCAAACCCGGCCTGAGCGGAATGCGCGGCGGCTTGTCGTCCTCGGGCAGCAGCCGCGGCGCCGGCTTGCCGGTGTCATCGAGCTGCACATAGGCCAGCCCGGTCACCCCCTGGTAGCTGAGGGTGGCGAAAGTGTCTTTGGTGACCGGTGCTTCGTGGTCCACCTCCAGCCGCATCAGGACGTTGCCCTGGGCTTTGGGATCGAAGCCGATCGACGCAACCTTGCCGACGTCCACGCCGCGGTAGCGCACGACCGCCTGCGGCTGCAGCCCGGTGACCGCTTCCCGCGTGGAAATCTCGTAGGCGTCGCGCTGGCCGGTGTCGCGGGTGAGCCAGGCGGCCAATGCAATCAGCAGCGCGGTGGCGAGCACCACGAAGATGCCGGCGGCCAGGGCGTGGGCTTTGTTTTCCATAGAGCTTGTCTTTTACCCTTTCTAGATGGCGAACGGATACTCCCGTAACAACTCCATCGCCCGCTGGCCCCGCTCGCCCAGGAAGTAATCCCGGATGAAGGGATGCTGGAAAGCGATCACCTCCTTGGGCGGGCCCTCCACGATGACCCGCTTGTCCGCCAGCACCGCGATGCGCGTGGACAGCTCGAACAGCGTGTCGAGATCATGAGTCACCATGATCACGGTGAGTTCCAGGTCGCGGTGCAGCGAGCGCAGCAGCGTCACGAAGCCGTCCGAGCTTTCCGGATCCAGCCCCGAGGTGGGCTCGTCCAGCAGCAGCAGCGGCGGGTCCATGATGAGCGCGCGCGCCAGCGCAACGCGTTTGATCATGCCACCGGACAGGTCGGCGGGCATCTTCTCGGCGTCGTCGGGCTTCAGGCCCACCATCTGCAACTTGACCATCGCCGCCTCGCGCACCAATGGCGCCGGCAGCGCCTTCAGTTCGCGCAGCGGAAAGGCGATGTTCTCCAGCACGCTGAACGCGGAGAACAGTGCGCCGTGCTGGAACAGCATGCCGATGCGGCTGGCGGCGCCCTTCTGCCCCTGTTCCGACGAGGGCTGCCCCAGCACCTGAACCTCGCCCTTGGCGGGCCGCTCGAGCCCGAGAATCTGGCGCAGCAGCACCGTCTTGCCCGAGCCGGAGCCGCCCACGATGGCCACCACTTCGCCGCGCTGCACATCAAGATTGAGGTCCTGGTGCACGACAAAGCTTTTTTCAGGCGTGACGAAAACGCTCCACAGGCCGCGAATCTCCACCATCGGCTGGCCCGACGCGGGCAGTTCGACACGCGCTTGCTCCGGGTCCATCAGCCCACGTCCTTGAACAGCACGGCAAACAGCGAGTCGACCAGGATCACCACCGTGATCGAGGTGACGACCGACGCCGTGGTGCCCTCGCCCAGGCTTTGGGTGTTGGGCTTGACCCGCAGGCCGAAGTGGCAGCCGATCAGCGCGATGAGGATGCCGAACACCGCGGACTTGCTGGTGGCCAGCCCGAGATTGCCGGGGCTCACGGCCTCCGGTAAGGCGTGCATGAAAAAGGTGGGGGTCACGCCCAGCGAGGTGTCGGCCGCGAGCATGCCTCCGGCGAGCGCACACAACGTTGTCCACGCGCTGATCAATGGCATCGCCAATGCAAGCGCCATGGCCCGCGGCATGACCAGCCGGAAGCTGTGCGAGATGCCCATCACCCGCATCGCGTCTAGCTCTTCAGTGACGCGCATCACGCCAATCTGCGCCGTGATCGCCGAGCCGGAGCGTCCGGCAATCAGGATCGCCGCCAGCAAGGGCCCGAGCTCGCGAATGACGGCGATGCCCAGGATGTTGACGATGTAGGCGTCGGCGCCGAACTGGCGCAGCTGCTGCGAGGTCAGGTAAGCCAGCACCACGCCGATCAGGAAGCCCACCAGCGCGGTGATCGGCAGCGCGGTGGCGCCGATGCGGTAGAGGTGGCCGGAGAAATCGCGCCACGGCCCCTCGTGTGGCGCGCCCGCCAGCCGGCCGAGGTTCAAGGTGAGCTGTCCGATCAGCCGAACGAAGGACCTGAGGTGGCCCAGCACGCGCAGCACGCCTCCACCCAGGGCCAGGTAGCTGCGCCGCCAGCTGGCACGACGCGGCGCCGGCGGCTGCACGGTGAAGCGTTCGACCCGCTCCAGCACCGCACGCTGCGCGGGCAGCAGTTCGATGGGCTCGGGCCACTTGCGTCCCCAGTGGTCCCACAAGACCTGGGCGCCCATGTGATCGAGCTGCTCCGCATGACTGAGGTCCCAGCCTTGCTGTGCGCCGTTCGCCTTCAGCTCCGAGTTGAGGCTGTCCAGCCGGCGAGCCCGCGCCAGCTGCGGCGCCGTCCATTGCCCCAGCACACGCACGCGCCCGCCTTCGGTCTCAGGCTGCTGCTCGATGCGAGGGATTGAGTCGGGCATGTAGGCGCGTTGTGGCTAAGCTCGCCATCCTAACTGCAGAGGCGGCCCGCGTGGGCCGCGGGAGAGCTGCGGGGACATTAAGTGCCAGGCTCTCAGGCAGCCTCTTCACGCCTTATCCGCTCAGCCAGCGCTACACCGGGCTATGGAGAACCCGCTATTCTTGAAGGCTGCGCCCGGAATAGACTTCCGCGCTGTTGATCACCGCCGCCGCGAAGAAAGCCCTCTCATGAACGCCCCTGACAAATCCCTCTCCAACGCTGCCGTCACGTCCATCGAACACTGGATCGGCGGCAAGGTCGTTCCCGGCCAAAGCGGCCGGCGTGCCGACGTTTTCAATCCCGCCATCGGCGCCGTGACCGGCCGCGTCGCGCTGGCGAACCAGGCCGAGGTTGCCGCTGCCGTCGCCTCGGCCAAGGCCGCGTTCCCGGCCTGGGCCGACACGCCGCCCATTCGCCGCGCGCGGGTGATGTTCAAGTTCGTCGAATTGCTGAACCGCCATCGTGATGAGCTGGCCCACGTCATCACGTCGGAACACGGCAAGGTGTTCACCGACTCACAGGGCGAAGTCTCGCGCGGCATCGACATCGCCGAATTCTCCTGTGGCATTCCGCAACTGCTCAATGGCAACTTCAGCGACCAGGTGTCCACCGGCATGGACAACTGGACGATCCGCCAGCCGCTGGGCGTCGTCGCCGGCATCACGCCGTTCAACTTCCCGGTGATGGTGCCGATGTGGATGTACCCGGTGGCCATCGCCGCGGGCAACACCTTCGTGCTCAAGCCCAGCCCGCTGGACCCATCGCCGTCGCTGGTGATGGCGCAACTGCTGAAGGAAGCCGGCCTGCCAGACGGTGTGTTCAACGTGGTCCAGGGCGACAAGGACGCGGTCGATGCACTGCTCGAGCATCCGGACGTGAAGGCAGTTTCCTTCGTCGGCTCCACCGCGATCGCGCAGAAAATTTACGAGACGGGCGCGCGCCACGGCAAGCGGGTGCAGGCGCTGGGCGGCGCGAAGAACCACATGGTGGTGATGCCGGACGCCGACATGGAGCAAGCCGTCGATGCGCTGATCGGCGCGGCCTTCGGTTCCGCCGGCGAACGCTGCATGGCCATTTCCGTGGGCGTGCTGGTCGGCACGGCCGCCGATCGCATCATGCCGATGCTGGCGCAGCGCACGCAGGAGCTCAAGATCAAGAACGGCATCGAGCTCGACGCCGAAATGGGCCCGATCGTCAGCACCGTGGCGCATCAGCGCATCAGCGGCTACATCGGGCAGGGCGAAACCGAAGGCGCCAAGCTGGTGGTGGATGGCCGCAAATTCCAGGCTGCGAAGGCCGGTGCGGAATGCGGCAACGGCTTCTGGCTGGGCGGCAGCCTGTTCGACAACGTCACGCCCGACATGAAGATCTACAAGGAAGAAATCTTCGGGCCCGTGCTGGGATGCGTGCGCGTGAAGGACCTGGCGGGCGCGGTCGAATTGATCAATGCGCACGAATACGGCAACGGCGTTTCGTGCTTCACGCGTGACGGCAATGTGGCGCGTGAATTCGGCCGGCGCGTGGAAGTGGGCATGGTCGGCATCAACGTGCCGATCCCGGTGCCGATGGCCTGGCATGGTTTCGGCGGCTGGAAAAAGAGCCTGTTCGGCGACATGCATGCCTACGGCGAAGAAGGCGTGCGCTTCTACACCAAGCAGAAGTCGATCATGCAGCGTTGGCCGGAGAGCATCGGCAAAGGCGCCGAGTTCGTCATGCCCACGGCGAAATAGGTTCCCCCCCGAAGCGGCCTGCGGCCGCCTCCCCCTCAAGGGGGCGCCACCAGCGGACCGGCGGAGCCGGATCCGCGGTGGCCCACCGAAAGACATCTCCGTCGAGGCAGTAAGCTCGGGGGGTGAGCGACACCAGTTTCGATTACGTGATCATTGGCGCCGGCACGGCGGGCTGCCTGCTGGCGAATCGCCTGTCGAAGGACCCGTCCAAGCGCGTGCTGCTGCTCGAAGCCGGGCGGCGGGACGACTATCACTGGATCCACATCCCGGTCGGCTACCTCTATTGCATCGGCAATCCGCGCACCGATTGGCTGTACAGCACCGAAGCGGACGCAGGCCTGAACGGCCGCCAGTTGCGCTACCCGCGGGGCAAGGCTCTGGGCGGCTCGTCCAGCATCAACGGCATGATCTACATGCGCGGCCAGGCGCGCGACTACGACAGCTGGGCGCAAGCCACCGGCCACGCTGGCTGGAGCTGGGATCAGTGCCTGCCTTATTTCAAGAAGCACGAGGACTACTACAAGGGCGCCGACGCGCTGCACGGCGAAGGCGGCGAATGGCGCGTCGAGCGCCAGCGCGTTCGCTGGGACATCCTTGACGCCTTCGCGCAGGCGGCGCAGCAAGCCGGCATCCCGCACTCCGAGGACTTCAACCGTGGCGACAACGAAGGCGTTGGCTACTTCCAGGTGAACCAGAAGAGCGGCTGGCGCTGGAACACCGCCAAGGCCTTCCTGCGCCCGATCTGCTATGGCCGCCCGAATTTCGAAATGTGGACGCTGGCGCAGGTGACTCGCCTCTTGACCGAGCAGCAGCCCGATGGCAGCCTGCGCTGCACCGGCGCGATGGTGTGGGCCGAAAATGAACTGGTGAATGTATTCGCCGCGCGCGAGGTGATTCTTTGCGCCGGCAGCATCGGCTCGCCGCAACTGCTGCAACTATCGGGCATCGGGCCGCCCGCCCTGCTGCAGCGGCACACGATCCCGCTGGTGCACGACCTGCCGGGCGTCGGCGAGAACCTGCAAGACCATCTGCAGATCCGCGCCGTGTTCAAGGTGCAAGGCGTGCAGACGCTCAACACGCTGTCCAACAGCTGGTGGGGCAAGGCGAAGATCGGTCTGGAGTACGCCCTCAAGCGCAGCGGGCCCATGAGCATGGCGCCGTCGCAGCTGGGCGCGTTCACGCGCAGCTCCAGCGAAATGCGCTACCCGAACATCGAATACCACGTGCAACCGCTCAGCCTGGACGCCTTCGGCGAGCCGCTGCACGATTTCAACGCCTTCACTGCGAGTGTCTGCAACCTCAATCCCACCAGCCGCGGCAGCGTGCGCATCCGCAGCAACAAGTTCGAGGATGCGCCGCTGATCGCACCGAACTACCTGAACACGGCGCAAGACCGCAAGGTGGCGGCGGACTCGCTGCGAGTGACGCGGCGGATCGCCGCGCAGCCGGCGCTGGCCAAGTACCAGCCGCAGGAATGGCGGCCCGGCACGCAATACCAAAGCGACGAAGAACTGGCCCGGCTGGCCGGCGACATCGCAACCACCATCTTTCATCCGGTGGGCACCACCAAGATGGGGAGGGATGACGATCCCATGGCCGTGCTCGATGCGCAGCTGCGCGTGCGCGGGGTGACAGCCCTGCGCGTGGTGGACGCGGGCGCGATGCCCACCATCACCAGCGGCAACACCAACTCGCCGACCTTGATGATGGCGGAGAAGGCCGCCGGCTGGATCTTGCAGGACGAGTGCTAGCCAGGCGCTTTGACCTGGCGCAAGAACCTATTGAGTTTCGGGGCGGGAAAATCCCGATGCACTGAGAGGGTGCGCAAGCTACAGTGGCTTTCACTCGAATGCGGTCGCATGCGCCCGCGAGGTCGAGGGACCGAGGAGACAAGCCCCCCAGAACACAAGAATATCCTCCGGCATCCCACGAGATGCTGCTCAAAAGGCGCCGCCAGCGGCGCCTTTTTCTTTGGGCGTCAGATAATCCGAACCATGGACGATATCGTGCGCCAAGCCATCGCCAAGTGGCCCAAGGTCCCGCACTGCTTCGGCTGGCTCGGGCTGGATGCGCGGGGCAACTGGTACATGCGCGATGACCGCGTGCAGGCCGCGGGTCCTTTCCCGATGAGCAAGGGCTCGCTGCTAAGGCACGAAAAGCTCATCGACTTCATCCACCGCAACTACGAAGCCGATGCGCAGCGCCGCTGGTTTTTCCAGAACGGGCCGCAGCGGGTTTATGTCGAGCTCGAGGTCGCTCCGCTGATATGGCGGCTGGACGCGGCAAACGTCGTTACCGCCCATACCGGCCAGCTTGCCCAAGCACGGCGTGCCGTGCTTGATGAGAAGGGGCGCGTGTACCTGGACTGCGACCTGGGCTTCGGGCTGGTCCACACACTCGACGTGGCGCAAGTGGCCGAGGCGATCGAGCAAGGTTTGTGGGTGCCGGAGCCCATGGACAGCGACGCCTTGCCGCAACGATTCGGATACGTGCGCAGCCCCGCGGCGCGCCAGCAAGCCGCAAGCGGCGCTGGATAAAAAAAGCCGGTCGAGCGACCGGCTTTTTGACAGTGGCCAGAGCTACTTCGCCGCGTTGACCATGTACTCGACCGTAGCGCGGATTTCAGCGTCGGACGCACTGGAGCCGCCTCTGGGCGGCATGGCGTTCTTGCCCTTGATGGCGTTCTGCACCAGCACCGGTATGCCCTGCGCAATGCGAGGAGCCCAGGCCGCCTTGTCGCCGAACTTCGGCGCGCCCGCGATGCCCGTCGCGTGGCAGGTGGCGCAGGTCTGCTTGAACAGCGCTTCGCCGGATCCGGCACCGGCGCCCGCCGCGGCAGTCTGCGGGGCCGCTGCAGCGGCCGGGTTGGGCGCGGCAGCAGCGGGGGCGGCAGCTGTGGTGGTTGCGGGAGCGGCCGCAGCAGGCGCCGCTGCAGTCTGCGCCGCGCCGCTGGCCGGTGCTGCCGCTGCCTGCGCAGCGGCGGGCTTGCTTGGCTCAGGGAACTTGGCGCCCGCCGCGTCGGCCATGTAGGCGACTGCGCGAGCAACTTCGACGTCGTCGAAATCGCCGCCGCCCTGCGGCGGCATGGCGCCCCTGCCGTGCAGCGCCGATTGCACGAGCGCATCGAATCCCTTCTGGATGCGCGGGCCCCACGCGGCCGCGTCGCCGAACTTCGGCGCGCCCGCGGCTCCCGGCGTGTGGCAGGTGGTGCACTGCGCCTTGAACACGTCCTGGCCGGCCTTGAGGGCCCGGTTCGCATCACGGATCTCGACGGTGCCCACCTTGCGAATGCGCTCGGCAACACCGCGGTCGAGATCCTCCTGGGTCAGGCCGCCCAAGGCACGGCTTTCGGCCTCGGTGCTGCCGGAAGGCTTGTTCTCGGAAACCACGAACGCGACCAGTCCGAAGATGGCAAACACCGGAAAGATGAACGAGAAGAAAACCGCCAGCAGCAGTTGTTTGGGTGTCTTGATGGGGCCGCTGTGGGCTTCTTCCTGCGTGCTGTCGCTCATGGCGTCCTCGGGAGGGGGGCGTTAAAAATCAACCTTCGATTATAGCTGTGCCCCTTTGCGGTACTGCGGCACCCTGCGCGACTCAACGCGCCCGTCAGCCATCGACGATAATGCCCCCTCGCGTCTTTCGATGCGGCTGTAGCTCAGTGGATAGAGTATTGGCCTCCGAAGCCAAGGGTCGTGGGTTCGATCCCCGCCAGCCGCACCAGGTCTAGTTTTCGCCCTTGATTTCATCGGGGAAAACTCTGCTTGGCCTGGGAAGTACAGCACACCGATACAAAGGGTGTGCTTTCATGGCCAATCTCCAGCAAATTGGGTCGACA
>JAQGMT010000434.1 GCA_028292185.1 Ramlibacter sp.
TGCGTTGGTCCGATTTCCTGGCTGTCGCAGAACTCGCTGCGCGCCCCGAAGGGCGCTCCGCTCAAACAACTGCGACAAGTCAGAGCACGAAGCGCGCTAAAGCGCGCGGCCATGAAACCGAACCAACGCAGGCGCCTCAAGAACGATTTACGGCAGCCCGCCCGGCCCCGGCTTTGCAGTGACATGGTGACACTACCGGTGGCGCGCGACCATTTGTACTCGCGGCAGGCGTTACCCGGCAGGGGCGATTTCTGTATCGGCTGTGATGTTCGGCCTGGGGCCGGGCGCGCTTGCGCGCATCAACTCTGACTCGCCGGCGCTGTTTGAGCGCAGGGGCCTCAGGGCCCGAAGCGAGTTTGCCGGCGCCGGCTCCAGGCCGAACATCACAGCGCAGTCACCGCGCAAGCGGTGACCGAGACAGTATGAGCCCCTGACGGGTACCGCCTGCCGCGACGCGAGGTGAATGAGCGAAACGTCTCAAGGCTGGTGCGCGTCTCAAGGCTGGTGCGCGAAGGCCCAGTGCGCCTCAAACCAACCCGCACCAAACCGCGATGCGATGCGCAAGGTCCATCCACAGTGCCCACGCGGCGGCGGCGGCGAGCAGCAGCCCGGACGCGCGAGTGCCCCAGTCCTTGCGGATCTTGTCGCCGCTGCGTTGGAGGCGCTCGAGCAATTTCGGCGCGAGCGCCAGCGAGACAGCGCTGCCGATCGCAAACAGGGCCATCGACAGTGCGCCGTCGAGCGGGCCGCCGCTGAGCGACGCCACCAAGAGCGCGGAATAAAGCAAGCCGCAAGGCATGAAGGCCCACAGGGCGCCCGCTGTGAAGATGCCGCCCCGTGTGCCCGCCCAGGGCCGGATGCGCGACCACGTGTTGCGACCCGCTTGACTCACCCACTCCGGCTGCCGCGCCAAGGCCAGCAGCGTGAGGCCCCAGGCCAGCACGGCCAGGTGAAACAGCGTCCACAGCGGCCGCAGTGCGGCGGTCTGGCCAGTGAACCACGCGAAGGATTGAATCGCTTGCGCTGCCGCTGCGCCCGCAACCGAATAACCGATGAAGCGCCCGGCCTGGAACAGCAACGGCGCTGGCGTCGTCCGCGCGCCCGCACGCTGGATCGGCACGATGCGCACGATACCGGCGCAAGCTGCGCCACACATCGCGGCGCAATGAGGCCCCCCGGCCAGGCCCATCAGCAGCGCCGTCGCGGCGAGCGTGGTGGACATCGCCGCGAGTTCAGATGATGCGCGAGAACTTCGCGCGATTGCGATCGGCCTGCACGTAGCGGTCGAACACCATCGCGATGGCGCGCACCACGTACCAGCCACTCGCGGTGACCTGGATGCCGGCATCGTCCAGCTTCAGCAAGCCCATCTCCTCGTATTCGCCAAGTCGCTCCAGTTCGGCGGCGAAGTACTGCTGGAAATCCAGCAGCCAGGCCAGTTCGATCGACTCGAACACGAGCTGGCCCTGGCACATCAGCGCCATGATCACGGCGCGGCGCGCGAGGTCGTCGCGGCTCAATGCCAGCCCGCGCACCACGGGCAGCCGGTCCTGCTCCAGCAGGTCGTAGTATTCCTCCAGCGTCTTCGCGTTCTGGCTATAGCTTGCCCCGATGCGGCCGATGGCCGAAACGCCGAGGCCGACCAGGTCGCAATCGGGCTGCGTGCTGTATCCCTGGAAATTGCGATGCAGGCGCCCTTGCCGCTTGGCAATGGCCAGCGCGTCGCTGGGCAAGGCGAAGTGGTCCATGCCGATGTACACGTAGCCGGCGTCGCCGAATGCGCTGAGCGAGCGCTCCAGCATGTTCAGCTTCGTGCCGCCATCGGGAAGGTCGATCGGCACGATGTGACGCTGCGGCTTGAAGCGCGCCGGCAGGTGCGCGTACGCGTACAAGGCGATGCGGTCGGGCCGCAACTGCGCGATGCGCGCGAGGGTGCGATCGAAGCTCTCGGCGGTCTGGCGCGGCAGGCCGTAGATCAGGTCCACGTTGATCGACTCGAAGCCGATCAGCCGCGCGGCATCCATCAACTGGAACACCTGCTCGGCCGGCTGGATGCGATGCACGGCCTTCTGGACTTCGGGCTCGAAGTCCTGCACGCCGAAGCTGATGCGGTTGAAGCCCAGTCGGGCGAGGTGCTCGAGGCGGGCCGCGTCCACCGTGCGGGGATCGATCTCGATCGACTGCTCGCCGCCGGGCGCGAGCGCGAAGCTGCGCCTGAGCATCTGCACCAGGCCGGTGAGTTCTTCATTCGACAGGAACGTGGGCGACCCGCCGCCCAGGTGCAGCTGCGTGACCGGGCGGTCGCGCCCGATCTGCCGCGTGTAGAGCTCTATTTCGCGTTCCAACGCGCGCAGGTACGGTGCCGATCGGTCGTGCTTCTTGGTGATGATCTTGTTGCAGGCGCAGTAGTAGCAAAGCGACTCGCAAAATGGGATGTGCACGTAGATCGACAGGGGCTGCACCTGCACGGCGGGGCCGGCGCGGCGCTGCGTGATCGCCGTGGCCAGGTCGGCGGGGCCAAAAGCCTCCACGAAGCGGTCGGCCGTCGGGTACGAGGTGTAGCGGGGCCCCGGGACGTCGAAGCGCCGCAGCAGATCGGTCGAAACGGATGTCATTGGAGCGGTTCCGGTAGTGAGCCTCGACTTTGCAGGCCCTTGCGGGCGTGATGGTTGACATTCGTCAAGTCGGGCCTGGGCCTGGCCCGGACAATTTGATCTGGATCACACGAAGCCGCTGCAGCAAGGAAAACCCGTGCATTCCATCACCGTCAATTCGCTACCCTCCGACAGCGCGAGGCCTGTGGACCCCCACACCATGAAAGTGGCGTGCTCCAACTGCAACCTGCGCGAGCTGTGCATGCCGGTAGGCCTTTCGGCCGAAGAACTCGAGCGGGTCGACGAGCTCGTCGCCACGCGCCGCAAGGTCAAGCGGGGCACCGCGCTGTTTCGCAATGGCGAGGCCTTCAATTCCCTGTTCGCCATCCGCACCGGCTTCTTCAAGACCTGCGTCACCGCGGTGGATGGCCGCGACCAGGTCACGGGCTTCCAGATGGCCGGCGAGATCGTGGGGCTGGACGGCATCGTCAGCGACCGGCACACGTGCGACGCCGTGGCCCTGGAAGATGCCGAGGTTTGCGTGATGCCTTTCGATCGCATCGGCGAGCTGTCGCGCGAAATCGGCGCCTTGCAGCACCACGTGCATCGCATCATGAGCCGCGAGATCGTGCGCGAGCACGGCGTGATGCTGCTGCTGGGGAGCATGCGCGCGGAAGAGCGGCTGGCCGCCTTCCTGCTGAACCTGGTGCAGCGGCTGCACGCACGCGGCTTCTCGCAGACGGAACTGGTGCTGCGCATGACGCGCGAAGAAATCGGCAGCTACCTCGGGCTCAAGCTCGAGACCGTGAGCCGCACGTTTTCCAAGTTCGCCGACGATGGGCTGGTCGAGGTGCGGCAGCGTCACCTGCGCATCATCGACGCGCAGGCACTGCGCCGGATCGTCAACCAGCAAGGCGGCGCCTGAGCCGCGCGGGCTGCCGCCGCCGCTCAGATGTAGCCCACCACCTTGGGTGCGTGCCGCAGGTGCAGCGAAAGGCCCAGTGCGGCCATGTGGTTGTCGTTGCGGCCCAGGATCTCCTGCGCCAGCGGCAGGAACCTGCTTTCCTCGAAGGCGGCATGCGCCGCATACAAGCGCATCAGGTCGCCCACATCGCCGGCGTTGACCTCGGCGGATTGCCCAACAGCCGCCGAGCGCACCGAGGGCTTGAGCTTTTTCCACACCATTTCGATGGCGCGGTGTTCGGCGACCAGCCGCTCGACCATCGTTGCCACCCGCTCGTACTCGCCGCCAGGCGCCGCGCTCTTCAGCACCGCCGGGAACAGTTCGGTCTCTTCATCCGCATGGTGGGCCAGCACCGCGCCGTCGAAGACCGCGAAGGTCTCTGCCGACGCCCGGCGCGCACGCTCCGCGGCCGCCACCATTTCGGGCAGACCGGACAGCACGCGCAGGCCGGACAGGATGCCGGAATGGCACTGCGAGAAGGCGTCGATCGGCGTCGAATCGGTAGGGGGGTGCGGGCTAAGGGCGTCCATGGGTGTTGATCTCCTCGCCCCAGTCTAGGAACGCCGCCGGGCCGCCGGGTTGACGAATGTCAAACGGCCGTCCCATCGGCGAATGCACGGCGCGCATCGGCGCAGCAATCCCTGTTGACCTGAGTCAAACCCACTCGGGCAGCGAACCCATACGCTGCACCCAGCCCACACGGGCTTGCAACTGGAGCAGTCAATGAAAGCATCCACAGGATGCGCAAGCGGCACTCGCGGCGGCGCCGGCGCCGGCACGAGCCCGACGGACGAAGAGTGCCGCCTGTACTACGAGCGGTGCAAGGACGCATTCGTGCAAGGCCGCCTGGTGCACGCACGCCACATCCTGTTCGCCGTCACGCCCGGCGTGAACGTGCATGTGCTGACGGTGCGCGCCGAGCAGGCGCTGATCGAGCTGAGTCGCAAGAACGCCACCACGCAGCGCTTTGCCGAACTGGCGCGCGAGCTGTCCAGCTGCCCCAGCGCCGACAAGGGCGGCGACCTCGGCTGGTTCGGTTCGCATGAATGCGGCGAGGAACTGGCCAACGAATTGTTCCACCAGAAGAACCCGATGCACGGCATGGGGCTGCACCCTCGGCTGGTGCACAGCCGCCATGGCTTTCACATCGTCGAGGTCCTTGGCCGCAGGCAAGGCCGCCAAGCCACGTTCGCCGAGGTGCGGGACGTCATCGCGGCGCGGCTCCGCTGCAATGACTGCTATGTTTGATGCAGAACAACACGAGTTCGAGGCTCCTTCGGTAGCCTCGAGCGGCGGCACGCAGCCACCCAACCTAAACGAAAAAACGATGGAAAAGTCTCCTACGACGGACGCCGGCGCGATGGCCGCCGCGCTCGGCATCCTGGCCCACGACTCAGGGCTGCGGCCCTTGCGCCTGGGCGGCAAGACGCTGGTGCCCGTGGTGCAAGGCGGCATGGGCGTCGGCGTGTCGGCCAGCCGGCTCGCCGGGACGGTGGCGGGCTGCGGGGGCGTCGGAACGATCTCGTCGGTGGACCTGCGCCGGCATCACCCCGACCTGATGGCCCAGACCGAGAAGCTGTCGGGACCGCAGGCGCGCGCACCCATAGACGCGGCCAACCTGGTGGCGCTGGATCGCGAGATCGCGCAGGCCCGAAAGATTTCGGGCGGCCGTGGCTTGATCGCGGTGAACGTGATGAAGGCCGTGAGCGCCTACGAAGCGTACGTGCGGCAGTCGCTCGAGAGTGGGGCGGACGCCATCGTCGTCGGCGCGGGCCTGCCGCTGGACCTGCCCGACCTGGCGCGCGACCATCCCGACACCCTGCTGATCCCGATTCTTTCGGACGCGCGCGGCGTGCAGGTGATCGTGCGCAAGTGGGAAAAGAAAGGGCGCCTGCCCGACGCCATCGTCATCGAGCATCCCCGGCTGGCCGGCGGCCATCTGGGTGCCGCAAACGTGGCCGATCTCAACAACCCGCGTTTCGATTTCGACGTGGTCATTCCGCAAGCGCTGGCCTTCTTCAAGGCGGCGGGCATCGAGCGCGACATTCCGCTGATCGCCGCCGGCGGCATCCGCACGCACGCCGATCTCCTGCGATTGCAGGGCCTGGGCGCCTCGGCGGTGCAGCTCGGTACCGCCTTCGCCGTCACTTGCGAATGCGATGCCTCGCCGGCCTTCAAGAAAGTGCTGGCCGACGCCAAGCCCGAGGATGTGGTCGAGTTCACCAGCGTCGCGGGCCTGCCGGCCCGGGGCGTGCGAACGCTTTGGCTGGACAAATACCTGCGTCTCGAAAACCGGCTGCAAGACCACGCCCACGTGCAACGTTGCAGCATGTGGTTTGATTGCCTGTCGCATTGCGGGCTGCGCGAGGGCAAGGCGGCCTGGGGCCAGTTCTGCATCGACCGCATGCTGGGACTGGCGCTGTCCGGCGACCTGGGCAAGGGCCTGTTCTTCCGCGGCGCGGGCGCCCTGCCCTTCGGCGCGCAGATCCGCCCGGTTCATGACTTGATGCAATGGCTGCTGGGTGGAATCGTTCCGGCCACGCTGGCCGGGGAGATGGCAGTATGAAGCGCGACCTCACGACGGCGCAGGCACTCACGGTGCAAGCGATCAGCCTGGATGTGCTGCGCGAGAAATACCTGAAGCCCGGCGAGCAAACCGAGCTCGAGCTGCTGCAACGCGTCGCGCGCGCCCTGGCTTCGGTCGAGGTGGAAGAGGAGCGCGCCTTGTGGGAAGGCCGCTTCCTCACGAACCTGCAGGCCGGCGCGATCGGCGCGGGCCGCATCATGAGCGCGGCCGGCACCGCGCTGCAGGCCACGCTGATCAACTGCTTCGTGCAGCCGGTGGGCGATTGCATCCAGGGCGACGACGAGCAGGGCTACCCGGGAATCTACGAAGCCCTGCGCGAAGCCGCCGAGACCATGCGGCGCGGCGGCGGCGTCGGCTATGACTTCTCGCGCATCCGCCCGCGCGGCGCGGCCGTGAGCGCAACGGCGTCCATCGCGTCCGGCCCGTGCAGCTACATCGACGTCTTCGATCATTCCTGCGCCACCGTCGAAAGCGCGGGCGCGCGGCGCGGCGCGCAAATGGGCGTGCTGCGCATCGACCACCCCGACGTGACCGAATTCATCACGGCCAAGCGCAAGCCGGGCCGCTGGAACAACTTCAACGTCTCGGTTGCGGTCTCCGACGCCTTCATGAAAGCGCTGGATGCCGGCGACCCCTGGCCGCTGGTGCATCGCGCCAAGCCGGGCCCTGGCCTGCTGGCCCAAGGTGCGTTCCAGCGCGACGACGCAATGTGGGTGTACCGCACGCTGCCGGCCGCTGAGTTGTGGGACACGGTGATGCGCTCGGCGTACGACTTTGCCGAGCCGGGGATCCTGTTCATCGACACCATTCACCGCGACAACAACCTGCGCTGGTGCGAGGAGATCGCCGCCACCAATCCCTGCGGCGAGCAGCCGTTGCCGCCGTACGGATGCTGCGACCTGGGGCCGGTGATCCTGCCGCGTTTCGTGCGGCATCCGTTCGGCTTCGGCAGCACCGCCGAATTCGATTTCGACGCGTTCGCCAAATCGGTGGCCCTGCAAGTGCGCGCGCTCGACAACGTGCTGGACCTCACGCACTGGCCCCTGGTGCAGCAGCTCGAGCAGGCGAACGCCAAGCGGCGCATCGGCGTCGGCTTCACCGGCCTGGGCAATGCGCTGGCGATGCTGTGCCTGCGTTACGACGAGGCGGACGGCCGCGCCATGGCCGTGCGCATCGCGCGCTGCATGCGCGATGCCGCGTATGCGGCGTCGGTCGAGCTGGCGCGCGAAAAAGGCGCGTTCCCCGCCCTGGACGTGAATCGCTATCTGGAGCCGGGCACCTTCGCCAGCCGGCTGGATGAGCCGATGAAGCAAGCGATCCGCAAGTACGGCATCCGCAACAGCCACCTGCTGTCGATCGCGCCGACCGGCACCGTCAGCCTGGCCTTCGCCGACAACGCTTCGAACGGCATCGAGCCGCCGTTTTCCTGGACCTATCGCCGCAAGAAGCGCGAGGCCGACGGCAGCACCAGCGAATACAACGTCGAGGATCACGCCTGGCGCTTGTACCGCTCGCTCGGCGGCGACGTCGCGCAGCTGCCGCCTTACTTCGTGTCGGCGCTCGAAATGAGCGCCGGCAACCACATCGCCATGATGCAAGCGGTGCAGCCTTTCGTCGACACCGCGATCTCGAAGACGGTGAACGTGCCGGCCGAGTACGCGTACGAAGACTTCAAGCACCTGTACCACCAGGCCTGGCGCGCGAACTTGAAGGGCCTGGCCACCTACCGCCCCAACAGCATTCTCGGCTCGGTGCTGGACACCGGCACGGCAGCCCCCGCAGTGGCGGCCGCTACGGCGGTGGACCCGATGCGCGCCATGATCGAGAGCCGGCCCAAAGGCGCCTTGTCGGCCGTCGC
>JAQGMT010000450.1 GCA_028292185.1 Ramlibacter sp.
CGGTCAAAACCCGCGAGCCGGGCCAGGACCCTGCAACGCGCACATTTCAGGCTCTTCGGATTTTCATCAACGCCGAGCTTGAAGAGCTGCAACAGGCGCTAGGGGCCAGCTTGGACATCCTGCAACCGCATGGCCGACTCGTGGTGATCAGTTTTCACTCGCTGGAAGACCGCATCGTCAAGCAGTTCATCGCGCGCAACTCGCGCGAGGTGTTCGACCGCCGCGCGCCCTTCGCGCAGCCCAAGCCGATGAAGCTCAAGGCCCTGGACCGCATCAAGCCGACGGCGCAAGAGGTTGCCGCCAATCCGCGTTCGCGCAGCGCCATCATGCGCGTGGCCGAGAGGACCGAGGCATGAGCGCGGTCTTTCTTCGCGGAGCAATGCAATGACGCGGCTGAATCTGGTCCTGCTGATAGCGGTGATGGCGAGCGCGCTGTACCTGGTGCGCACGCAGTACGAGTCGCGCCGCCTGTTCGCGGAAATCGAGAAGACCTTGGCCGAGGCGCGCCGGCTGGGCATCGAGCACGAGCGCCTGCAAGTTGAAAAGCGCGAGCAGGCCACCCCGCTGCGCGTGGAGAAGCTGGCGAAGGAACAATTGCAGATGCGCACCGCGTCGCCGGCCATTACGCAGTACGTGACCTTGCGTGACCCGGGCGCCGCCGCCCCATCCCAAGGCGCCAGGGCCACCACGGGTGCCAGCGGGCCAGGCTTGGCTGCAAGCGTGGGGGCGCAATGAGCAAGAGTCTGGCCTACACCTCCAGTCCGCTGCTGGCCAGCAGGACGCCGGTGTGGCGCAGCAAATTCATCGTGGGCGCGATCGCCCTCGGGTTCGTCGGCCTTGCCGGGCGCGCGGTGTGGATCCAGGTGCTCGGCAACGCGTTTTTCCAGAAGCAGGGCGAGGTGCGTTTCGCACGCACGCTGGAGTTGCCGGCCAGCCGAGGCCGCATCCTGGACCGCAATGGATTGATGCTGGCGACCAGCGTGCCGGTGCCCAGCATCTGGGCGGTGCCCGAGGACATGGAGCGTGATCCCAAGAAACTGGCGCAGCTCGCCAAACTGCTCGAGATGCCGCTGCCCGAGCTGGAGAAGAAGCTGGCCGACGACGACAAGTCCTTCGTCTGGCTCAAGCGCCAGGTGGACGAGGACACCGCGAAAAAAGTGGCCGAGCTGAATGTGAAAGGCGTGTACCAGCGCAAGGAGTACCAGCGGCAATACCCGGAAGGCGAGGCTGCTGCGCACGTGGTGGGGTTCACGAATGTCGAGGACCAGGGCCAGGAAGGCATGGAGCTCGCCTTCAACAAGCAACTGGCGGGACGCGCGGGCTCGCGCCGCGTCATCAAGGACCGGCTGGGCCACATCGTCGAGGACGTCGGCGAGCAAGTGCCGCCGGTGGACGGCCGTGACCTGCAACTCTCCATCGACAGCAAGGTCCAGTTCTTCGCCTACCAGAAGTTGCGCGACGCGGTCATCGAGAACAAGGCCAAGGCGGGCAGCGTCGTGGTGCTGGACGTGGCCACCGGTGAAGTGCTGGCGCTCGCGAACTACCCGAGCTACGTGCCGAATCGCCGTCACAACCTCACCGGCGCGCAGCTGCGCAACCGGGCGCTGACCGACACTTTCGAGCCGGGCTCGACGATGAAGCCCTTTGTCATTTCGCTGGCCCTCGAAAAGGGTTTGGTGCGGCCCGAGACCACCATCCAGACGGCGCCGGGCCGCCTCACGATCAGCGGCTCGACGATCAGCGACTCGCACCCGCTGGGCCTGCTCACCGTCAACGAGATCATCCAGAAGTCCAGCAACATCGGCACCGTGAAGATCGCGATGCAGATGCAGCCGCGGGACATGTGGGAGATGTTCTCGGCCGTGGGGCTGGGCCAGAAGCCGCAGGTGCCTTTCCCCGGGGCCGTGACCGGCAAGCTGCGCGCGTACAAGACCTGGCGCCCGATCGAGCAGGCGACGATGAGCTACGGCTACGGCTTGTCGCTGAGCCTCTTCCAGCTGGCCCGTGCCTACACGGTTTTCGCGCGCGACGGCGATCTCGCGCCCGTCACGATGCTCAAGTCGCCGGAGCCGGCCGCCGGCGTGCGCGTGATGGATGCGGCGACGGCGCAGGCGGTCCGGCACATGCTGCACCTGGTGACGCTCTCCGGTGGCACCGCGCCCAAGGCGCAGACCATGGGCTATTCGGTGGGGGGCAAGACGGGCACCGCGTACAAGCAGGAGGGCAAGGGCTACGCGGAAAAGAAGTACCGCGGCGTGTTCGCGGGCGTGGCGCCGATCGACAAACCGCGCATCGTGGTGGCGGTGATGATCGACGAGCCCAGCGCCGGGAAATATTTCGGTGGCGATGTGGCCGCGCCGGTGTTCAGCGCCACCGTGCAGCAGACCTTGCGCATGCTCGGTGTGCAGCCCGACATGAACGTGAAGCCGCAGGTGGTGGTGGAAACGGTGGAGGAGTCGTTCTGATGCAGGAACTCCACAGTCCGCAAGAGGCCGTGCAGTGGCTGCGCAGCCGCGTCACCGGCACTTTGCAGTGCGACAGCCGCAACATCGCGGCCGGAGACGGCTTCATCGCCTGGCCGGGCGCTTCGACCGATGGCCGCGAGCACGTTCCCGCCGCGGTGACGCGCGGCGCCGCGGCGTGCCTGGTGGAGCGTGAGGGCGTCGAGGCCTTCGGTTTCGACGCGCCGAGCGTCGCCGCCTATGGGCGCCTGAAGTCAGCCACCGGCCCGATCGCCGCGGGGTGGTTCGAACATCCTTCGGGAGAGCTGGACGTGGTGGCCATCACCGGTACCAACGGCAAGACTTCCACCGCCTGGTGGTTGGCGCAAGCGCTGTCGAACCTGAGCCCGCAGGCCATTCCCTGCGGCCTGATCGGCACGCTGGGAACCGGGCGTCCTCCGCACCTGGATTTCGTGGGCCTCACCACGCCCGACCCGGTGCTGTTGCAGCGCCAGTTCCGCCGCTTCGTGGACGAGGGCCTGAAGGCCTGCGCCATCGAGGCTTCGTCGGTGGGCATCGTCGAGCGGCGCCTGGACGGCACGCAGGTGCGGGTGGCGGTGTTCACCAATTTCACCCAGGACCATCTCGACTACCACGGCACGATGGAGGCGTATTGGGACGCCAAGGCCGAACTCTTTCGCTGGCCCGGGCTGCGCGCGGTCGTGGTCAACATCGATGACGCGAAGGGAAGTTCATTGGCGCAGTCCCTGGCGGGGGACGGCCTCGACTTGTGGACGGTGTCGTGCCAGGAGCCTGCTCGGCTGGTTGCCCAGGACATTCACTACCACGGTGGAGCGCTCGGCTTCGCCGTGGTGGAGGGCGGGCAACGCTATCCGCTCGCCACGCAGCTGATCGGCGATTACAACGTCTCCAACCTGCTGGGCGTGATCGCCGCAATGCGGGCGCTTGGCGTGGCACTCGACGCGGCGGTGCAGGCCTGCGGCAACCTGTTGCCGGTGCCCGGCCGCATGGAGCGCTGCGGCGGCGAGGGCAAGCCGCTCGTCGCCGTCGATTACGCGCACACGCCGGACGCGCTGGACAAGGCCTTGCAGGCGCTGCGTCCCTTGGCGCAGCAGCGCGGCGGCAAACTCTGGTGCGTGTTCGGCTGCGGCGGCGACCGCGATCCGACCAAGCGGCCGATGATGGCGGCCGTGGTCGAGAAGAATGCCGACCGCGTCGTCGTGACCAGCGATAACCCGCGCGCCGAGAAAGCCGAAAACATCATCAGCCAGATCTTGCTGGGACTGTCGCACGACGAATGCGTGCAGGTTCAGGCGGACCGGGCCCTCGCCATCGCCGAAACCATCGCCGCCGCCGCGGCGCAGGACGTGGTGTTGCTGGCGGGCAAGGGTCATGAGCATTACCAGGAGATCGCGGGCGTCAAGCATCCGTTCTCCGACCAGCTTCACGCGCAAGCGGCGCTGGATGCCAGGAGCCCGGCGTGAGCGCCATGTTCACATTGGCGCAGGCCCTTCAATGGATTCCGGGCGCGGTGCTGGCCGGCGATGGCAGCGTCACCGTGCAGCGGGTTCACAGCGACACCAGGACCCTGCAGCCCGGCGACCTTTTCGTCGCGCTCAAGGGCGAGCGCTTCGACGCCAACGATTTCATCGGCCAGGCGCGGGACCAAGGTGCGGTGGCCGCGATCGCGCACAAGGGCAAGCTGCCAACGGGCTTTTCCGGCATCGAGGTGGACGACAGCAAGCAGGCGCTGGGCGCATTGGCCGCCGGCTGGCGCACGCAGTTCAAGCTGCCCTTGATCGCGGTGACCGGCAGCAACGGCAAGACCACGCTCACGCAGATGATCGCGTCCATCCTGCGCGCGTGGCAGGCCGACGCGGCGCTTGCCACGCAAGGCAACTTCAACAATGACATCGGCTTGCCGCTCACGCTGCTGCGCCTGCGCGCCGAGCACCGCGTTGCCGTGGTGGAGCTGGGCATGAACCATCCCGGCGAGATCGCTTACCTTGCGGGCCTCACCCGGCCGACGGTCGCTGTCGTGAACAACGCACAGCGCGAGCATCAGGAATTCATGGCGACCGTGGAAGCCGTGGCGCGCGAAAACGGCTCGGTGCTCAGCGCATTGGGCCCCAGCGGCACGGCGGTGTTTCCGGCCGGCGAGGAATTCACGCCGTTGTGGAAGCATTTGGCCGGCGCGCGCGCCTGCATGACTTTCGGCAGCGCCACCGAGCAGGTGGCGGGAGGCGCTGCCGACATCGTTTTGGCCGGGACTGAATGGCAAGAGGGACACTGGCAGGTGAGCGCGAAAACGCCCGCAGGCTCCGTGGCTTACCGACTCCATATCGCCGGCCGCCATAACGTGCGCAACTCGCTGGCCGCGGTGGCTTGCGCACTCGCGTCGGGCGTTCCGCTCGGGTTCATCGCCAAAGGCCTGGAGGCATTCGAGCCGGTCAAGGGACGCTCGCGCGCACTCGCCGTGAAACTGGGCGGCCGCACGATCACGCTGATCGACGACACCTACAACGCGAACCCGGACTCCGCGCGGGCCGCCGTCGACGTGCTGGCGGAATTGCCCGGCCCGCGGCTGCTGGTGCTGGGAGACATGGGCGAGGTCGGCGACCAGGGCCCTCAGTTTCACGCCGAAGTCGGCGAGCACGCGCGGGCCTGCGGCATCGAGCAGCTGTTCACGCTGGGTGAGCAGTCCGCCGGCATGGGTGGGCGTCACTTCAGCGATATCGACTCGCTCAACGCGGCCGTGCTGGATGAATTGCCTGCCATGGCGAGCGTGCTGGTGAAGGGCTCGCGCTTCATGAAGATGGAACGGGTGGTGGAAGCCATCACCAGCCGTGCGCAGCATCAACAACAAAAAGAAGGGATCCGTGATGTTGCTTAGTCTCGCCGGATGGCTGCAGACACTGGGTCCCGAGTTCGGCTTCCTGCGCGTCATCCAGTACCTCACCTTCCGCGCGGTGATGGCCGCCATGACTTCGCTGCTGATCGGTTTGCTTGCCGGGCCTTGGGTGATTCGCCACCTGACATCGCTGAAGATCGGGCAGCCGGTGCGCGGCTATGCGATGCAGTCGCACTTGAGCAAGTCGGGCACCCCGACCATGGGCGGCGTGCTGGTGCTGCTGTCGATCGCCATTTCCACATTGCTCTGGTTCGACATCACCAACCGCTTCGTGTGGATCGTCCTGGCCGTGACGCTGGGCTTCGGCGCCATCGGCTGGGTCGACGACTGGCGCAAGGTGGTGCGCAAGGACCCCGAAGGGATGCGCTCGCGCGAAAAATATTTCTGGCAATCGTTGATCGGCCTGCTCGCCGCGCTGTACCTGGTGTTCAGCATTTCCGAAAGCTCCAACTGGCGCGTGCTGCAGCTGTTCTACACCTGGGTGGCGTCGGGCTTTGACGTGAACCTGCCGCCCAAGGCCGGCCTGCTGCTGCCGTTCTTCAAGGAAGTGAGCTACCCCCTGGGCGTGTTCGGCTTCGTGATCCTGACTTACCTGGTGATCGTGGGCGCGAGCAACGCGGTGAACCTCACCGACGGACTGGACGGCCTGGCGATCATGCCGGTGGTGATGGTGGGATCGGCGCTGGGCGTGTTCGCCTACGTCACCGGCAGTGCGGTGTATTCCAAGTACCTGTTCTTCCCGCACATCCCCGGTTCGGGCGAATTGCTGATCTTCTGCTCGGCCCTGGCCGGGGCGGGGCTCGCCTTCCTGTGGTTCAACACCCATCCGGCGCAAGTCTTCATGGGTGATGTGGGGGCGCTCGCACTGGGCGGCGCGCTGGGCACCATCGCCGTCATCGTCCGGCAGGAAATCGTGCTGGCCATCATGGGCGGCATCTTCGTGGTCGAGGCGATCTCGGTGATGGCGCAGGTGATGTACTTCAAGTACACGAGGAAGAAGTACGGCGAGGGTCGCCGCATCCTGAAGATGGCGCCGCTGCATCATCATTTCGAGAAGAGCGGATGGAAGGAAACGCAGGTGGTCGTGCGCTTCTGGATCATCACGATGCTCTTGTGCCTGATCGGCTTGTCGACGTTGAAACTGCGATGACAGCCGAGCACCCCCACGCCATGCAGCACATGAAAGACCAGCGCGTTCTCGTCCTGGGCCTCGGGGTCTCCGGGCTGGCGATCGCGCGCTGGTGTGCGCGTTGCGGCGCGCAGGTCACGGTGGCGGACACGCGCGAGGACCCGCCGAACCTGGACGCGCTGCGCGAACAGCTGCCCCAGGTCCGGTTCATCTCCGGGCCGTTCAGCGCGGCGCTGATAGAGGGTGAAGGCGTGCAGGCCGTGTTTCGCAGCCCCGGCTTGTCACCCGAACAGGTTGCACCCGTTGTGTCGGCCGCAGCCGCGCAGGGCATTCTGGTGGGCGGCGAGTTGAGCCTCTTCGCGGCGGCGCTGTCGCAGTTGCGGCAGGCGCGCGACTACGCACCGGCGGTGCTCGCCATCACCGGTACGAACGGGAAGACCACGGTGACCGCGCTCACGGGTCAACTGGTCGAGCGCAGTGGCAAGACCGTGGCGGTGGCGGGCAATATCGGGCCGAGTTTGCTGGACGCGTTGACGCAGAAGCTGGACGCCGATGCCTTGCCGCAGGTCTGGGTGCTGGAGCTGTCGAGCTTTCAACTCGAGGCGGCGGGGGAATTCGAGGCCACCGCGGCGGCCGTCCTCAACCTCACGCAGGATCACCTCGATTGGCACGGCACGATGCAAGCGTATGGCGCCGCCAAGGCCCGGGTGTTCGGCAAGCGCGCGCTGATGGTCCTCAACCGCGACGACCCCGAGGTGATGAAGATGCTCGCGCCGCCGGTGAAGGTCAAGGGCGGCAAGATGGAGCAGCGCGCCTACGTGACGTTCGGGGCGGACATGCCGCAGCGTCCGGGCGATTTTGGGATCGACAGCGCCAACGGGATGGCGTGGCTGGTGCGGGCGCTCGAAGCCGACGAGACGCTCAAAAAAAGCAAGAACAACGATCACGAGCTGCACTTCCAGCGCCTGATGCCTTCCGACGCCTTGCGGATCCGGGGCCGCCACAACGCGGTCAACGCCTTGTCGGCACTGGCGCTGGCCAGCGCGGTGGGTTGCGGCATCGGGCCGATGCTCTTCGGCTTGCGCGAATACCGCGGTGAGCCGCACCGCGTCGAGCCGATCGGCATCGTGAACGGTGTCGAGTTCTTCGACGACAGCAAGGGGACCAACGTGGGCGCCACGGTCGCCGCGCTGCAAGGCCTCGGCGCCGAACGCCGGCTGGTGGTGATTCTCGGCGGTGACGGCAAGGGCCAGGACTTTGCACCCTTGGCCGGCCCGGTCACGCGGTACGCCCGCGCCGCGGTGCTGATCGGGCGCGACGCGCCGCTGATCCGCGCGGTGCTGGAGTCCACCGGCGTGAAACTGCTGGATGCCGCGACGATGCAGGACGCCGTTGCGGTGGCCGCGCAACACGCGCAAGCGGGGGACGCGGTGCTGATGTCTCCCGCTTGCGCCAGCTTCGACATGTTCAAGAACTATCCGCATCGCGCGGAGGTGTTCCGCGCGGCGGTGCGCGCCGTGGCCGATGAGGCAGGCGTGGAACTGGAAGGCAGCGCATGACCGGCCTGGTGCAACGCCTCACCTCTGTGTTCGCCGGTTCGTCCGCCGGCGACTTGCCTGCCGCGCAGGTGCGCCGCAGCGCTTACCGTTCCGCCGCCGCTTCGGCGCGAGTTCAGGGCATCGACCAGCCGCTGGTCTGGGTGACCGTTGCGTTGCTGGCATTCGGCCTGGTGATGGTCTATTCGGCCACCATCGCGCTGCCCGATAACCCCAAGTTCGCGCTGTATGGCCACACCCACTTCCTGGCGCGGCACGCGGGTTTCATGGCGCTCTCTTTCGTGGCGGCGCTGCTCGCGTTCCAGGTGCCGATTGCCGCCTGGGAGAAGGTGGCGCCCTGGTTGTTCGTGGCGTCGCTGCTGCTGCTGATCGTCGTGCTGGTGCCCCACGTCGGCAAGGGCGTGAACGGCGCGCGCCGCTGGATCGGCCTGGGCTTCATGAGCTTCCAGCCTTCCGAGCTGGCGAAGTTCGCCGTGCTGCTCTATGCCGCCGACTACATGGTGCGCAAGATGGACGTGAAGGAACGGTTCTTCCGCGCGGTGCTGCCGATGGCCGCCGCGATCGCCGTGATCGGAATGCTGCTGCTGGCCGAGCCGGACATGGGCGCCTTCATGGTGATCGCGGTGATCGCGATGGGCATCCTGTTCCTCGGCGGGGTGAACGCGCGCATGTTCTTCCTGATCGCGTCGGTGATCACCATGGCCTTCGTGCTGATGATCGCGCTGTCGGATTGGCGCCGCGAGCGAATCTTCGCCTACCTCGATCCGTGGACCGAGAAGTACGCCTTGGGCAAGGGCTACCAGCTCTCGCACTCGCTGATCGCCATCGGCCGCGGTGAAATTTTCGGCGTCGGCTTGGGCGGCAGCGTCGAGAAGCTGCACTGGTTGCCCGAAGCGCACACCGACTTCCTGCTGGCGGTGATCGGTGAAGAGTTCGGCCTGATCGGCGTGATTGCGGTCATCGTGGCCTTCCTCTGGATGACGCGCCGCATCATGCACATCGGCCGGCAGTCGATCGCCCTCGACCGCGTGTTCGCCGGCCTCACGGCGCAAGGCGTCGGCATCTGGATCGGCTTCCAGGCCTTCATCAACATGGGCGTGAACCTGGGCGCGCTGCCGACCAAGGGACTGACCCTGCCGCTCATGAGCTACGGCGGCTCGGCGATCCTGATGAATCTGGTTGCGATGGCCGTGGTGCTGCGCATCGACTATGAGAACAAGGTGATGATGCGCGGAGGCCGCTCATGAGCCGCGCGAAGTGCGCCCTTGTGATGGCCGGCGGAACCGGCGGCCACATCTTCCCGGGGCTGGCGGTTGCCGAGGCCCTGCGTGAGCGGGCCTGGCGTGTGCATTGGTTGGGCGGTGCAGGCAGCATGGAAAGCCAGCTGGTGCCGCCGCGCGGTTTCGCCTTCGAGACAATCGCGTTTTCGGGCGTGCGCGGCAAGGGTCTCAAGACGCTCGCCTTGCTGCCGGTACGCCTTGTCAAAGCGTTCTGGCAAAGCATCGCCGTGGTGCGGCGCGTGAAGCCGGACGTCGTGATCGGCCTGGGCGGCTACATCACCTTTCCCGCCGGAATGATGAGCGTGCTGCTCGGCAAACCGCTGGTGCTGCACGAACAGAACTCCGTCGCCGGCATGGCCAACCGGATCCTCGCTTCAGTGGCAGCTCGGGTGTTCACTGCTTTCCCCGGCGTGCTGGGCAAGGGTGCCTGGGTCGGCAATCCCTTGCGTCCCGCGTTCTTGCAGCAGCCCGGACCCGCTGAGCGGCTGGGCTCGCGCAGCGGCCCTTTGCGCTTGCTGGTCGTGGGCGGCAGCCTGGGTGCAAAGGCCTTGAATGAAACGGTGCCGAAGGCGCTGGCCCTCATTCCCGCCGATCGGCGGCCCGCCGTGGTGCATCAAAGCGGCGCCAAGCAGATCGATGAACTGCGTGCGAATTACAAGGCAGCCGGCATCGAGGCCGAGCTCACACCGTTCATCGAAGATACCGCGCAGGCGTACGCGCAAGCCGACCTGATCGTCTGCCGCGCGGGCGCCAGCACCGTGACGGAAATCGCCGCGGTCGGTGCCGCCGCGGTATTCGTTCCGTTTCCTTCTGCGGTCGACGATCACCAGACCACCAACGCGAAATTCCTCGTCGATGCCGGCGGCGGATGGCTGGTGCAACAGCGTGACTTGAGCCCGAAGTGGCTCGCGGATCTGTTGCAGAACATCGAACGCCCGGAACTGATTCGAAGGGCCTTGGCGGCCAAGAGCATGCAGAAGACGCAAGCCACGGGCGAAGTGGTGGCCGCGTGCGAGGAGTTGGCCCGCAAATGAAGCACGCCGTCAAGCATATTCATTTCGTTGGCGTGGGCGGCGCCGGCATGTCCGGCATCGCCGAAGTGCTGCGCAACCAGGGTTACCTCATTTCCGGCTCGGACCTGTCCGACAGCCCGACCCTGCGGCGGCTCGAGTCGCTGGGCATCAAGACCTACGTGGGTCATGCTGCCAGCCACATCGTCGGCGCGGATGCGGTGGTGACATCCACCGCGGTGCAGGGTGACAACCCGGAGGTGATTGCAGCTCGCAAGCGCCTCATCCCGGTGGTGCCGCGCGCGATGATGCTGGCGGAATTGATGCGCCTGAAGCAGGGCATCGCGATCGCGGGCACCCATGGAAAAACCACGACCACCAGCCTCGTGGCGAGTGTCCTCGCGGAAGGGGGGCTGGATCCGACGTTCGTGATCGGCGGGCGCCTGAACAGCGCGGGCGCCAACGCCAAACTCGGCAGCGGCGACTACATCGTGGTCGAGGCCGACGAGTCGGATGCTTCCTTCCTCAATCTGATGCCGGTGATGGCCGTGGTGACCAACATCGATGAAGACCACATGGAGACCTACGGCCATGACTTTGGCCGGCTCAAGGGGGCGTTCCTGGAGTTCCTTCATCGCATGCCTTTCTACGGAACGGCGATTCTTTGCGTGGACGACCCGGTCGTGCGCGAGATTCTTCCCGATGTGCAGTGCCCGGTGACGAGCTACGGCGTGAGCGAAGACGCGCAGGTGCGCGCGATCGACATCCGGGCCGAAGGGGCGCAAATGCACTTCAGCGTGCAGCGGCGCAATGGCGTGACGCTGCCGGACCTGCACGTCAAGCTCAACCTCGCCGGGCAGCACAACGTCCTGAATGCGTTGTCCGCAATTGCGGTCGCGGTGGAACTCAGTGTTCCCGACGAGGCGGTGCTGAAAGCGCTGGCGGAATTCAAAGGCGTTGGCCGGCGCTTCCAGAGCTACGGCGACGTGAGCGCGCCCGACGCCAACGGCGGGGGCAGGTTCACGGTGATCGAAGACTACGGCCATCATCCGGTGGAGATCGCAGCGACGCTGGCGGCCGCTCGCGGTGCTTTCCCCGGGCGTCGCCTGGTGCTCGCGTTCCAGCCGCACCGCTACACGCGCACTCGCGACTGCTTCGAGGACTTCGTGAAGGTGATCGGCCATGCCGATGCCGTGCTGCTCACCGAGGTGTATGCGGCTGGCGAAGCGCCGATCGTGGCGGCCGATGGCCGCGCGCTGGCGCGAGCCGTGCGGGTTGCGGGCAAGGTCGAGCCGGTGTTCGTGGACGACATAGCGAGCTTGCCCGATGCGGTCCTGAAGATGGCGCGTGGCGGCGACGTGGTGATTTGCATGGGCGCGGGTTCGATCGGCGGCGTGCCCGGGAAACTCGTGGAAGCGGGAGGCGTGTCGTGACCGCCAACAAGGACCAGAACAAGGAAGCCGGCGCCGTGGGCAAGGTCGCGGTGCTGATGGGTGGGCATTCCGCCGAGCGCGAGGTGTCCCTGATGTCGGGCAGCGGCGTGCTCAAGGCGCTGCAGTCGAAAGGCGTGAACGCGCACGCGTTCGACCCGGCCGAGCGCGATCTGTGCGAGTTGAAGCGCAAGGGCTTCAAGCGCTGCTTCATCGCGTTGCACGGCCGCTTCGGCGAAGACGGCACCGTGCAAGGCGCGCTGGAACTGCTCGGGATTCCCTACACCGGCTCGGGTGTGATGGCTTCGAGCATCTCGATCGACAAGGTGACGACCAAGCGGGTCTGGATGGCCGAGGGATTGGCGACGCCCAGGTACGTGCTGTTGCGGCGCGGCGCCTACACGCGCGAACAGGTGTTGGCGGTGCCCGATGACTTGGGGCTGCCCCTGATCGTGAAGCCGGCACGCGAAGGCTCGTCCATCGGCGTGGCCAAGGTCACGGGCTACTCGGAAATGGCAGCGGCCGTGGAGCAGGCCGCCGCACTGGACGCCGACGTGTTGTGCGAGCAGTTCATCAGCGGCGACGAAGTCACTTGCCCGGTGCTCGGGACGGGCGACGGCGCGCGCGCGCTGCCCGTCATCCGCATCGTGGCGCCCGAAGGGAACTACGACTACCAGAACAAGTATTTCACCGACGACACCAAATACCTGGTGCCCTGTGGCTTGCCCGAAGGCGAGGAACAGGCCATCCAGGAACTGGTGTTGAAAGCCTATCGGGTGCTCGGCTGCCGCGGCTGGGGCCGCGTCGACGTGATGATCGATGGCGCGACACGCAAGCCCTACCTGCTGGAGATCAACACCTCGCCCGGCATGACGGGCCATTCACTGGTGCCCATGTCCGCGGGTGCCGCGGGCATCAATTACGAAGACCTGTGCCTGCAGCTGCTCGCCTCGGCGACGCTGGACCAGGAAAGGCCGGTGAGCCCGAAATGACTGCCGCCATGTCCGCACCTTTCGATGTGAAGATGATGAACATCGCCGCCTCGATGTTGTTCACCCTCTTCGTCGTGGTGCTGCTGGCCGCGGGCGGCTGGTGGGCATTGCGGCATCCGCTGTTCGCCATTGCAGGAATCAGCGTCGAGGGGGACACGGCCCACAACAGCGCGCTGACGCTGCGCGCGAACGTCGCGCCGCGCCTGGCGGGCAATTTCTTCACCCTGGATCTTGGCGCGGCACGCCAGGCCTTCGAATCGGTCGCGTGGGTGCGCAAGGCCGTGGTACGGCGCGACTTTCCCAATCGGCTGCGGGTGCAACTCGAGGAGCACAAGGCCGTCGCGCTGTGGGGTGCGGACCGGGACTCGCGCTTGCTGAACAACTTCGGCGAAGTCTTCGAGGCCAACGCCGGCGAGGTGGACCAGGACGAGTTGCCGCGGCTGGCCGGCCCCGATGCGCAGTCGGCGCAGGTGCTGGCCATGTATCGCGCCGTCAAGCCGATGTTCGAACCGCTGGACCTTGGCGTGGACCAGTTGAGCCTGAGCGCGCGAGGCAGTTGGCAGGTTGAACTGGACAGCGGCGCCGTCATTGAGTTGGGAAGCGGCAGCCTGGAGGAGGTGACGGCACGCACGCAGCGCTTCGTCCAGACGCTGACGCAGGTGGCTTCGCGCTACGGGCGGCGGCCGGAAGCGCTGGTGTCGGCGGACTTGCGCCACACCAATGGTTATGCGGTGCATCTGAGGGGCGTCGGCACCACGGGCGCTGACCCGTCCAGGAAATAGAAGAAACAAAGAAGAAGGCGGCACGGAACATGGCAAAAGAATACAAGGACCTGGTCGTGGGACTGGACATCGGCACCGCCAAGATCATGGTGGTGGTGGCCGAAGTCATGCCCGGCGGCGACTTGAAGCTGGCCGGACTTGGCGTCGCCGCATCGAACGGGCTCAAGCGCGGCGTGGTGGTGAACATCGACGCCACGGTGCAGAGCATCCAGCAGGCCTTGAAAGAAGCGGAGCTGATGGCGGATTGCAAGATCACCCGCGTCTACACCGGCATCACCGGCAGCCACATCCGCGGCATCAACTCCAGCGGCATGGTGGCGGTGAAGGACCGCGAGGTGACGCCGGCCGACGTGGCGCGCGTGGTCGAGACGGCGCGCGCGATCAACATCTCCACCGACCAGCGGCTGCTGCTGGTCGAGCCGCAGGAATTCGTGATCGACGGCCAGGACGTGAAGGAGCCGATCGGCATGAGCGGCATCCGGCTCGAAGCCAAGGTGCACATCGTCACCGGCGCCCAGAGCGCGGCCGAGAACATCATCAAGTGCGTGCGCCGCTGCGGGCTCGAAGTGGAGCAGCTGCTGCTGAATCCGCTCGCCTCCAGCCAGGCCGTGCTGACCGAGGACGAACGCGAACTGGGCGTGTGCCTGGTCGACATCGGCGCCGGCACCACCGACGTGGCGATCTTCACCAATGGCGCGATCCGCCACACCGCCGTGATCCCGATCGCGGGCGACCTGATCACCAGCGACATCGCGTTGGCGCTGCGCACCCCGACGAAA
>JAQGMT010000459.1 GCA_028292185.1 Ramlibacter sp.
CGGCCGTGCAATCTTCGTGGCCGTTGCGGCCGTAGCAGCCGGAGCCATCGACATAGTGCAGCCGCACCTTTTCCTTGGGCACGCCCAAGACCAGCGCAACCTCGCTTTGCAGCGAGTGGGTGCCTTGCGACGGCGACCAGAGCTCGACGTTATCGCCGTCCACCCGCGCCACCGCGCAGGACGGGCCGAGGGACGCGTGGGAGTGAATCGGGAATTCGTAGCTCGCCTTGAAGGTCCTGGCTGCTTTCTGCAGGCCCGCCTCGACGTCGCCGTGGCTGGGGCGCGGCTCGGTCTTGACGATTGGCTGCTGGCGCCAGGTGTCCATCATCTTGTCTTGCGCCGGCAAACCTTTCCAGTCGGACCAGGTCGGCTTGATCTTGCGCGCGGCCTGGATGGCGACCCACTCGCTCTTGGCCACCACCGCCAGGAAGTTCTCCTTGCGCACCGTCGCCAGGTAGCCCGGCAAGGCGCGCGCCGCGGAATCGTCCACCGACTGCAAGGTCGCGCCGATCGCAGCCGGCCGGATCACGCGCGCATGCACCATGCCCGGCAGCTTGAGATCATGCACGTAGGTGAATTCGCCCGTCACCTTGCCGGGGATGTCGAGCCGGCGCACCGACTTGCCGACGTATCGGTGCTCGGAGGCTTTCTTCAGCGGGGCCTTGGCATCGATCTCCAGCGTCTGCACGCCGTCGGCCAACAAGCTGGCGTAGGCCGCGCTGCGCGTGGGGTCGGATTTCAGGCGGACCAAACCGTCGCCGCTGAACATCACGTCCTCGGGCTTCACGCCCCAGTTTGCGGCGGCGCGGCTGGCCAGCGCCTGGCGCGCGGTGGCGCAGGCGCGGCGCAGCTGCTGCCCGCCCGAGCTGATGCTCAGGCTGCCGGAGGTCTGGCCCTGGTCGATGGTGCTGGCCGTGTCGCCCATCACCAGGACGATGCGGTCCATCGGCAGTTCAAGTTCGTCGGCCGTCATTTGCGTCAGCGCGGTCTTGACGCCGGTGCCGAGATCGACCTTGCCGGAGTAGATCGTCACACGGCCATCGGTGCCGACGGCCAGCCAGGCGTCGAGCGCTTCCTTGCGCATCGATTTGGCGTTGGCGCGCGCGGGGGCGAAGCTGAAACCGATGACGAGGCCAGGGGCCAGGGCTGCGGCGGCCTGGAGGAGTTGTCTGCGTTGCATGGCGTCGCTCCTCAAGCCGTTTGTTGTCCGGACGCGCGCTGCACGGCCTTGACGATGCGGGTGTGGGTGCCGCAGCGGCACAGGTGCGTGGCCAGGGCCTCGCGGATCTGCGTCTCGCTGGGCTGCGGGTTGGACTTGAGCAGCGCCGTGGCCGCCATCACCATGCCGTTGATGCAATAGCCGCACTGCGCGGCCTGCTCCTCGATGAACGCCGCTTGCACGACGCTCGGCTTGGCGCTGCTGCCGAGCCCTTCGAGCGTCGTCACCGCGCGGCCCTTGACGGTGGACATCGGCGTGACACAGGAGCGCACCACGGCGCCGTCGACCAGCACCGAGCAGGCGCCGCACTGACCCTTGCCGCAGCCGAAGCGCGGCCCCTTGAGTTCGAGGTCGTTGCGCAGCGCGTAGAGCAGCGGCATTTGCGGATCGGCGTCGAGCGTGCGGCTCGTTCCGTTCACCCGCAAGTTGATCTTGGCCATCGTGACTCCCGGTTGTCGCGGGCGGGGCCCGCCGATGGCGCAGTCTAGCCGCGCCCAGCGGGCGCGGCTACGGGGCGTGCCGGGGACAAACCCCTAAGCGGCTGCGGCGCCGTCAACCCATCTGGATCTGCTTCTTGAGTCGCGAAGCTTCCTGGTGGGCGCGCTGCACGGCCTGTTGCACCTGCGGATCCACTTGGCCTGCGTTGCGGCAGGCCTGCATCGCGCGGTCGGCCGACTGCTCGAGCTGCGTGACCACGTCGCGCATTCGCGCTTCGCCGCCCTGCTGCGGCTGCGAGTTGATTTGCTGCTGTGCCTGGTGCGCCTGCTGTTGCATCTGGTCCACCGACTGCCGCAGGTCTTCGGGCACCGAGCCGGCCTGCACCGACCGCTTGGCCTCGTCCGCGCTCTGCTCGACCCGGTCGATGGCTTGTTTGATTTCGTTCATCTGCATTGCATGCTCCTTGGTGAAAGGAGCACAGCCTACGCACCTCGCTCGCGGTGCCTAGTGGCCTTGCGCCGACGCGCGCGTAGGAGCCTGGCCTACATGGGTGCGCAGCGCTGCGCAGGGGCAAGCGCCCGCGGAGCACTTGCTCATCCATGGCGGTGTAGGCGGGGTTTGGCGCCCGCGCGCCTAGAATCCTGCGCCTCCCATGTCGCTTTACCACTTGATCGGCCAGTTCCTGCGCCGCCACTCGGCCGCGTATGCCTCGTCGGCGTTGATGCTGATCGGCATCGCGGTGCTGATCACGTGGATTCCGCGCCAGATCGGCCATGTGGTCGATGGGCTTGCCCGCAACGAACTCCAGGGGCTCGGGCTGTTGCAGCAACTCGCCTGGTTGGTGGCTGCCGGCGCCGTGGTGTATGTCTTGCGCGCGGGCTGGCGGCTGCGGCTGTTCGCGGCGTCGATGCGCCTGGGCGTGGAGCTGCGCGAGCGCTTGTATGCGCGGCTGTCGGCGCAAGGCCCGGCTTTCTTCCAGGGCAGCCGCACCGGCAACCTGATGGCCTTGGCCACCAACGACATCGATGCGGTGGAGATGGCCGCGGGTGAAGCGATGCTGGCCGGCTTCGACGGCAGCCTGACGCTGGTGGTGGTCGTCGCGATGATGTCGCTGGGCGTCGATGCACGGCTGGCGGCCTTCGCCCTGCTGCCCTTCCCGTTCATGGCCTTCGCTTTCTGGCGCATTTCGCGGCACGTGCACGACGCGTCGCGCACCTCGCTGGCATGTTTCGGCGCGCTCAACAATCATGTGCAGGAAACATTGATGGGCGTGCGCACGGTTCGCGCGCTGGGTTTGCAGACGCGGGAGGAAACGGAGTTCGCGCGCCTGGCCGGCGCCGCGGCCGACGCCAGCTTCGACGCGCAACGCTGGGAAGCGGCCTACGAGCCGGCCGCCGGATTCACGCTCGCCACGGCCACCGCATTGACGCTGGGCGTCGGCGGCTGGTTCGTCTGGCAGGGCGAACTGACAGTCGGCCAGCTCACCACGTTCAGCTTGTACCTCGGCCAGCTGATGTGGCCCATGTTCGCCGCCGGTTGGGTGCTGTCCTTGCTGGAGCGCGGCAAGGCTGCGTGGGGCCGGCTGCAACCGGTGCTGGATTCGCCCTTGACGGTAGAGGACCATGGCAGCGTGCCGCGCGTCGCGCCCGGTACGCTGGTGGCGCGCGACGTTCGATACAGCTATTCCGGCCAGCCGCGGCCGGCGCTGGAAGGTGTGACGCTCAATCTCGAGCCCGGCCGCACGCTCGGGCTGGTCGGGCCGACCGGCGCCGGCAAGTCCACCTTGTTGCGCCTGCTGCTGCGTCACGATGCGCCGACAGCGGGCAGCATTGCTTGGAGCGGCACCGACCTGCACGACTACACACTCGGCGCGTTGCGCGGGGCGATTGCCTGGGTGCCGCAAGAGGCATTTCTGTTCTCGGCTTCGGTCGCCGAGAACATCGCGCTCGCGCGGCCTGAAGCGACTCGCGACGAAATCGCGCGCGCCGCACAGCTGGCCGCCATTCACGAAGACATCCTGCGGCTGCCGCAGGGTTACGACACGCCCGTCGGCGAGCGCGGCGTGACGCTGTCGGGCGGGCAGCGCCAGCGTGTCGCCATCGCGCGGGCCTTGCTCACCGGCGCGCCCTTGCTGCTGCTGGACGATGCACTCTCCGCCGTCGACACCGAGACCGAAGCGCGCATCCTGGCGCACCTGCGCGAAGCGCGCGTGGGCCGCACGGTGATCATCGCCAGCCACCGCCTCAGCACCGTGGCCGACGCCGACGAGACCCTGGTGCTGCGCGACGGGCACGTCATCGAACACGGCAAGCACGCGGACCTGCTCGCCCGCAACGGCTGGTACGCGCGCCAGTGGCGCTACCAGCAACTCGAAGCGAGCCTCGATGCCGATTGAGTCGCTGACCACGCCCGGCGTCGTGCAAAAGCCGCCACCGCGGCGCGCCGTCATCGGCGAGGCTGCCAGCCTGTTGCTGCGTGCCGCGGCGCCGGAGCGGCATCACGTGATCCACGGCGTGATCTGGCTGGTCGTCGCGGCGCTGCTCGAGGCTTTCGGGCCCTTGGCCGGCAAGTACCTCATCGACAACTTTCTGCTGCCGCACCACGCGAACGTGCCCGCCATCGCGGCGCTGCTGGCCGGCGCGCTGGTGGCCGGCATGACCGCGACCTGGATACGTTATCTGCAGCTCACGCGCCTGGCGGGGCTGGCGATGCGCTCGGTGCGGCGCATCCGCGAAAGCGTGTACGGCCACGTGCTGCGATTGCCGATGAGCTTTTTCGACCGCGCGATCACGGGCCAGCTGGTCAGCCGCGTCACCAATGACACCGAAGCCGTGAAGACGCTGTATGTGCAGGTGCTGTTCGTGATGCTCGACAGCATCATCGTGCTGTGCGGCGCCCTCGCCGCGATGTTGTGGCTGGACTGGCACTTGATGCTGATCGCCGCCACGCTGATTCCCGTGGTCGCGGTCGTCGTGTTGCTGTACCAGCGGCTCTCGGCGCCCGCCGTAACGCGTGCGCGTGAGCTGCGCAGCGACCTGAATGCGCAGATGGCCGAGTCGATCGGCGGCATGCCGGTGCTGCAAGCGAGCAACGCCGCCGGGCGCTTCCGTGATCGCTACGCGGTGCTCAACGAAGGCCACTACCAGGCGCGCCAGCGCGAGCTGCGCGCCAATGCCTGGTTGCTGCGCCCGGTGCTGGATTTCATGAACGTGCTGCTGGTGGCGGTGCTGATGTGGGTGTTCGGCCTGCGCGGGCAAGGCGCGGCGCTCACCGCGCTGCAAGTGGGTGTGCTGTACGCCTTCATCAACTACATCGGCCGCGTGATCGAGCCCCTGGTGCAGATCACCATGCAGTTCTCGCAGTTGCAGCAGGCGATGATCGGCGCCGCGCGCGTGAACGTGCTGCTGAAGGAAGCCGAAGCGCCACCCGCCGCCGACCGCGGCCAGGTAACCGAGGGCGGCATCCACATCGAGCACCTCGACTTCGAGTACCTGCCCGGCCGGCCGGTGCTGCACGACATCGACCTGGACATTGCGCCGGGCAGCTTCTACGGCGTCGTGGGGCATACGGGCAGCGGCAAGAGCACGGTGCTCTCGCTGCTGCTGCGCTTCTACCCCGCGCGCGCAGGCAGCATCCGCATCGACGGCACGCCGGTGGAGGCGATTGGCGAAGACCACTTCCGCAGCCGCGTGGGCCTGGTTCCGCAAGACCCTTTCCTGTTGGCCGCCACGGTGCGCGAGAACATTGCGATGGGCCGCGCATTGAGCACTGCGCAAATCGAGGCAGCCGCTCACGCGGCGCATGCGCACGACTTCATCAGCGCGCTGGAGAGCGGCTACGACACGCCGCTCAGCGAAGGCGGCGCGCGCCTGTCGGTTGGCCAGAAGCAGCTGATCGCCATCGCGCGCGCGCTGGCCGGTGAGCCGCGCATCCTGTTCCTGGACGAGGCCACCTCGCACATCGATTCGGAAACCGAACAGGTGGTGCAGCGCGCGCTCACGGCCTTGCGCGG
>JAQGMT010000488.1 GCA_028292185.1 Ramlibacter sp.
CGGCATTGCAGCAACGGATAGCACCAATGTTCTCATTTTGAGACTGATGGGTTTGAGCTTGGGGTCTGGCGCTGGGGTTCGCCTGCGGGCTCACCCCAGCCTACAGGTCCAAGGTCCCACGCTCCCAACCGTAGGCCGGGGTGAGCCCGCAGGCGAACCCCGGCGCTCTAGAGTTGAACGCCGACCCGCCGCGGAAACAGCTCGCGTTCCAGGTTGGCCAGCATCGCATCCCAACCCTTGCGGCTGGGCTCTTCCATCATCCTGGCCTGGTTCGAGCTGCCGAGGTTGTGGGTGACCGTCAGTTCGCTCGCCAGCGGACCCAGCGGCACGATTTCGACCGTCACCCGGGTCTGGTCCTCGGAGCCGTAGGTGAGCACGCTGAAGTCGAACACCAGTTTCTTCGGCCGGAGGATCTCGACGTACTTGCCCATGTGGACCACGTCGAACACGCTCTCGTCGCCATCGGCGGCGGGGCGCCTGTCGGTCACCGTGAAACCGCCGCCCACTTCGGGGTTGATTTCGCACTGCATCACGTTGCCGGTGCGGGTGCGAAACAGGAAGCGGGAGGCTTGCGCCGGAGTCAGCCAGGCATCGAACACTCGCTCAGCGGATGCGCTATAGCGATGGGATACACGAACAACAACTTCGGAGCTCATCCTTTATTTATCGCTTGACGCGGCCGCCGTGTCAAGCTGGTAAGTTTGACAGTGTGTTAGCGTGCCACTTCAGGCAGCTCGATCTTCACCTCCAGCACCTCCAGGTTGTCCTGGCGCTGCAGGTGCACCTTCAGGTGGGCCGGGTCGATCTTCACGTACTTGCTGATGACGGCCACCAGGTCGCGCTGCAAGGCCGGCAGGTAGTCGGGCGATGTGCCCGGGTTGCGGCCGCTGCGCTCGTGCGCCAGGATGATCTGCAGCCGCTCCTTGGCCACGCTGGCCGTCTTCTTCTTCTCGCCGAGCAGGAAGGTCAGCAGGTTCATCACTTCCTCCTGAACAGGCGCTTGAGCAGGCCCGCCTTCTGCGGGTCGACGAAACGCAGCGGCTTGTCCTCGCCCAGGAAGCGCGCCACCACGTCATGGTAGGCCTCGCTGACGTCGGTGCCCTTCAGGTGGACGACCGGCGTGCCCTGGTTGCTGGCCTGCAGCACCGACTCGCTTTCCGGCACCACGCCGATCAGCGGGATGCGCAGGATGTCCTGGATGTCCTCCAGCGACAGCATGTGGCCGGCGTCGACCCGGTTCGGGTTGTAGCGGGTGATCAGCAGGTGTTCCTTGATCGGCTCCTTGCCGTCGATTGCGCGCCTGGTCTTGCTGGCCAGCATGCCCAGGATGCGGTCGGAGTCGCGCACCGAGGAGACCTCGGGGTTGGTCACCACCAGCGCTTCATCGGCGAAGTGCATGGCCATCAGCGCGCCGGTCTCGATGCCGGCCGGCGAATCGCAGACGATGTACTCAAAGCCCATGGCGGCCAGGTCGGTCAGCACCTTCTCGACGCCGTCCTTGCTCAGGGCTTCCTTGTCGCGGGTCTGCGAGGCGGCCAGCACCCAGAGGTGGTCGTTGTGCTTGTCCTTGATCAGCGCCTGGTTCAGGGTGGCCTCGCCGTGGATCACGTTGACGAAGTCGTAGACCACGCGGCGCTCGCAGCCCATGATGAGGTCGAGGTTGCGCAGGCCGACGTCGAAGTCGATGACCGCGGTCTTGTGCCCGCGCAGGGCCAGGCCGCTGGCGAAGCTGGCGCTGGTGGTGGTCTTGCCGACCCCGCCCTTGCCGGAAGTGACGACGATGATCTTTGCCATGGGTTCCTTGTGTCAGGTGTTCAGCGGCGCCATCACCAGCTTGTCCGCCTCCAGGCGGATCTGGGCAGGCTTGCCGCGCAATGTGTCGGGCAGCGGGTTCTCGCTGGTGCGGTAGACGCCGGCAATGGAGACCAGCTCGGGCTCCAGGCACAGCGTGAGGATGCGGGCCTGCGCATCGCCGCGCGCGCCGGCGATCGCCTTGCCGCGCAACGGTGCATAGACATGGATGTGGCCATCGGCAATGACCTCGGCGCCGGCGTTGACCATGGACAGCACGATGAGGTCGCGGCCCTTGGCGTAGACCTGCTGGCCTGAGCGCAGCGGCCGGTCCACCACCAACGCGGATGTCGGGAGTTGCTCCCGCTCTCCTTTGGGCAGGGGGCTGGGGTGAGGGGCGGCCTCGGGCGCGGCCGCCAGCCCGCACAGCAGCGCGGCACGCATCTGCGCTTCACTCCCGCCGCGCACCGCCACCGGCATCACCCGGTACGCCCGCAGCAGTTCCAGCAGGCGCGGGAATTCCACCTCGCCTTCGCCCTTCAGCGGCGCCAGGTCCACCACCAGTGGATCGCTGTCGAAGAATTCCGGCAGCTCGCCGAATCGGGCGCGCAGTTCTTCTTCCAGCAAGGCGAGGTCGGGAGACTTGAGCAGCAGGGCCACCAGCGGCAGCGTGGCGCTCTTGATTTCGAACGAGGCAGGCGCGCGTCCTGCGAGGGCAACATTCATCGGGGGGCAGTGCAAAAGGCGGGCGAAGTTTAGCAGCCGGTGGCAACGGCCCAGCTTCGGAATGATGGAAGTCTGCACGTGGCAGGCGCCCTCCTACGCACACTGTCTCGCCTTGCGTCCTTGCACACGGATCGGCAGCGGTCCACACTGCCTCCAGGACAGGAGCCGCCACGCGATGATTCGCCACTACCACCACCCCACCCACTGGATCGGCGTTGCGATCGTCATCGCCCTGGCCCTGCTGGCCTTCGAGGCCAGCGGCCAGAGCACCAACGCGGCGGCCAGCTTCGAGGGCCGTCCCGCCATGGCCGGCGCCCAGGCCGGGCAGGGCGCGCAGGCCGGGCCGGCGCAGGGCGGCATCGGCTTGCAGGGCTCCGACGGCGCCACGCGCAGCTTGCGCAAGCCGCAGGTGATCGAGCAGCAGATGAATCCGCCGTCGGCCGCCGCCTGCGCCGACGTGCCGACCTCATCCCCCGCGGACAAGCCGCTTTGCCTGCCGGAGGTCCGCGACGAACGCCTCGAACGCCGCGCCACGTCTCTCGGAATCAACCCGCAGCAGCGCTGAGGGGTGCAAGGTCACCAGCACCTCGCGTCCGTCGGCGCGGGGCAGCCACTTGCCGCGCTCGGCCGTCACGGGCACCGCGCGGCCCAGCAGTGAACGCGCGGCAGTGGCGCCCAGGGCCACCAGCGCGGCTGGCTGCACCAGCGCAATCTCGTCTTCCAGCCAATGCAGGCAGGCCGCGGCTTCGCGGTGGGTCGGGCTCTTGTGGATGCGGCGCTTGCCGCGCAACTCGAATTTGAAATGCTTTACCGCGTTGGAGACGAAGACGTGCTCGCGCGCAATGCCCGCGGCCTCGAGCGCGCGCGCCAGCAGCTTGCCGGCCGGCCCGATGAAGGGATGCCCCTGCAGGTCTTCCTGATCGCCGGGTTGCTCGCCCACCAGCATCAGCTTGGCATGGACATCGCCTTCGCCAACCACGGACTGCGTCGCGAACTCGCCGATCGGGCACTCGCGGCAGCGCATCGTCTGGGCTTTCAGTTCATCGAGCGAGGCGATGCCGTCGCGCGCCAAGGTCTGCGCCGGGTCGGCTCGATCGACCGGCCTGGGCACCAAGGCCACCGGCGTGCCCGGCCGCTCCTTCATGGCCTTACGCCGCTTCGTCGCCCACGGCGACGGGCTTGCGCTCGCCGAACACACGGTGGTAACAATCCAGCCACTCCTCGTCGGGCACCTCGCCCCGTGGCGCCTGGCTGCGCGGCAGGCCCGGCGCGAAGTGCAGCTGCCTGCCCTCGCACTCGACCGAGCGCTCGGGCGTGAAGATGACCCAGCGCGCCTCGGGCGAGCGCTTGGCGAACCACGGCGCCACCGCTTCGATGATGTGGTGTGCCGGCTCGTACCAGGCCACTTGCAGCGGCTCGGCATGGCCGTCACTGATGGCGCGAAAGCGCAAGAACGCCTTCATCTTGTGCAGGTCGCGCCGCACGGACTGGCCCATCTGGTGCGCGTGCAACATGTCGGGGTCGATCGGGTCGTTGCGCAGCCCGGGCTCGTGCACCAGCCGCCACAGCAATCGATACAGCAGCGCGAAACGATCGGGGTCGCTGTGCAATACCACCACCTCGCACAAGCGAAGGAAGGAAGCAGGCACGATGGCCGACGCCGCTTTCGGCACGCCGCGTGGGCGGTCATTGTCCAGCGACACCGGGTCGGCGAACAAGTCGCTGTTCTGCGCCTGGGCCGTCTGCCAATGCACGGCTTCCGGCGGCACCTGCTGCGACAGCAAGGTGCGCGCTTCCTCGCGGAAGCCCAGAAGGTCGGTTTCGCTGGACAGCCGCGCTTCCATGTCAGGCACCTTTTCGCATGCGCGCGATGCGCCGCGTGTTCGCGGTAAGCACAGACGCTGAGGTGCAAGTCATACCGGTGTGTTCGCGGTTGAGCCTTGTGGGGCTGGGGCCTGCCCTGCGTTGCTGCGCGCCAGCTTGCGCGCCCGTGCTTCCATCACCAGGTACATCAAGGTCGCCGCGATCAGCGGCAGGATGTAGTAGATGGCGCGATAACCCAGCAGTGCGCCCAGCAGGCGACCCTCGGGGATCAGATGCGAAAGCAGCGCGATGAACACGAACTCGAAGACACCCAGGCCGGCTGGCACGTGCGCCACCACGCCGGCGATCGCGCCGATCAGCAACACCGTAAGGACATCGACATACACGATCCCCTGCCCCAGCAACATCCAGATCACCGCGGCCATGAGGCCCCAGTTGAGGCACGACACGGCCATCTGCAGCACCGCCATGCGCCACGGCGGCAGATAGAGTTCGTGGCCCTTGATGGTCCAGGTGCGATCGCCCGAGCGGGCGCAGGCCACCACGTAGGCCAGCGAGATCAGTACCAGAGCCGCGCCGACCCATTGAAGGCCGTGGTTGCCCATCTTCCAGCTGGGGGGCAAGGCCAGTGGATGCACCAGGAACAACAAGCCCGCCAGCAGTTTGTAGCCGAGCCAATTGGTCAACATGCTCATCGACACGATGCGGGTGATCACGCCATTCTTGAGCCCCAGGCGCGAGTACAGCCGATAGCGAAAGCCGACGCCGCCCACCACCGAGCCGATCGACAGGTTGAACGCGTAGCTGATGAAAGTCACCGCCATGACGGTGGGCGTGCGCAGGTTGTGGCCGGTGTAGCGCCGTCCGATCAGGTCGTAGCAGCTGTACAGCAGGTGGCTGGCCGCCGCCAGCGCGATCGCGGCCAACAGCGCCGGGCGCGGCGTGTTGCGCAAGGAATCCAGCACGTCGTCCCAATCGATGTGCCGGCCGTACTGCACCAGCAGCAGTACCACCGCCGCGAAGAACAGCAGCGACAAGCCGCGCCGCATCCAGGGCCACCACGCCTGCGAGCGCCAGTGGTGCGCGTCGCCCGGGCGCGCGCGGGGGCGCGGCTTGACCAGCGCAGTGCGAGGCAGTGTGCGCGAGCCCATGCGTCACTCCTCGCCGCCTTTGTTGGCATACAGCGGCTGCAAGCGCTCCGCCAGCGCCGGTGCGAGGCGCGGCACATGGCGCGGCAACCAGGTGGCCCAGCCGGGATACAGGCGGGCGAAGTGATAAGCGATCGAACTGCGGGCCAGCTCCCAGGCACCCACCGGGCGGAGATCCTTGCGCTCGATCTGCTTGCAGCTGTGAAGCATGATGTGTTCGAGGCGCTGGTACAGGTGCTGGTTGAAGCCGCGGTCGCGAATGATCACGTTGGCCTCGAGATTGAGGGACAGGCTCAGCGGATCGAGGTTGCTGGAGCCCACCGTGGACCATTCGTCGTCCATCAGCGCCACCTTGCCGTGCAGGGGCCGTTCGCAATACTCGTAGATCCGCACGCCGGCGGCCAGCATCTGGTGGTAGAGCATCGTCGCAACGGTCTTGACGATCGGCATGTCGGGCTGGCCTTGCAGGATCAGGCGCACGTCCACGCCGCGCCGCGCTGCCCGGCGCAACTCCTTGATGAAGCGGTAGCCGGGGAAAAAGTAGGCGTTGGCGATCACCACCCGCCGCCGCGCAGAGCGAATGGCAATGCGGTACTGGCGCTCGATGTCGCTCGTGTGCTGGCCGTTGTCGCGCACCACCAGCATGGCCGCGGCGCTGCCCTCGTGCGGCTGCTGCTCGGGGCTGGCCCGCAGTTGGCTGCGCCGCCGCCACCACTGGCGGGCGCGTTCGTGACGCTGCCCCAGCGCCAGCGCGGTATGGGTGAAGCGGTGGATCTCGGCGACCAGCGGCCCGCGGATTTCCACCGAATAGTCCTGCTTGGCCTCGGGGCCATAGTCGCCCAGATGATCGGCCGAATAGTTGATGCCGCCGACGAAAGCGATCTTTCGATCGACCACCACGATCTTGCGGTGCATGCGCCGCAGCACGTTGATGCGCCAGCCGAGCAGGCGCTTGCCGGGGTCGAACACGTGGATGCGAACGCCGGCTTCGGTGAGCGAGCGGATGAATCCTTCGGACAGGTCGGGCGAGCCGAAGCCGTCGACGGTGACGTCGACCTGGACGCCGCGCCGGGCCGCGGAAATCAGCGCCTGGTGCAGCGCCATCCCGACTTTGTCCTCGAACAGGATGAACGTCTCCAGCACCACTTCCTGCTGTGCATCGGCGATGCAGGCGAAGACGCGCGGAAAGAACTCCTCGCCGTTCTCCAGCAGGCGAAAGTCGTTGCCCTCGATCCAGCGTCCGTTCATAGGTGGATCTCCGCGACCAGCGGCGCATGGTCGGACAGGTGGGACCACGGCTGGCGAGGCAGCACCACCGGCAAGTGGACCGAAGCGTTGCGAACGTAGATGCGGTCCAGCGACAGCAAGGGAAAGCGCGCCGGAAAGGTCTTGGCCGATTCGCCGTAGGCGGTGACGAACACCTCCTTCAGGCCGGCTTCACGCCACAGCGTGTCATGCGCGCGCCGCCGCCAGTCGTTGAAGTCGCCGGCGACGATGAGCGGCGCGTCATCGGGCACTTCGCCGCGCACCATCTGGCACAGCAGGTCGAGTTGCTGTTCGCGATGCGACTCGGCCAGGCCGAGGTGCACGCAGATCACGTGCACGTGCTGCGCCTGGCCCGGCACCTCCAGCACGCAATGCAGCAGGCCGCGCTTCTCGGGCCCCATCACGGAGATGTCGTGGTTCTGGTAGCGCACGATCGGGAACTTGGACATGACGGCGTTGCCGTGATGGCCCTTCGGATACACCATGTTGCGGCCGTAGGCGAATTGCGGCCAGATCTCGTCGGCCAGGAATTCGTAGTGCGGCTCGTCGCAGCGGCCGTTGACTTTCTTCGGGTGCAACTCGTGCGTGCCCATGACCTCTTGCATGAACACCACATCGGCGCCGACCTTGCGCACGGCATCACGCAGCTCAGGCAGGATGAACTTGCGGTTGAAGGTTGTGAAGCCCTTGTGGATGTTGACCGTCATCACGGTCAACGGCGGGGCGGTGGCCACGGTGTCGGTCATTCAGGAGCGCTTCGCGAAGGGAAAATTCGTTGTACTGCCGGGCTCATTGCGGGGCTGTAGGACGCGAGGCAGTCTTCTTGTCGCCCCGGGGCAGGCTAGCTTGTCGCTACATGACTCGCAGTGCGCGCCGCGATCTGCGCGCCGCGCAGCTCTCTGGCACACTGCTGGCATGAAGACGCAACGACTTGTGGCATCGGCGGCCGCCTTGGCGGTGCTTTCCTTCATCGGTCACGCGCAGGCCCTGGACCTGATGCCACACGGCGTATTCGCCGTCGCCGGCGTCGCCCCTGCGGGGACCGACAGCCTCAGCGTCGGCGCCGTGTGGCCATGGGCCTGGCGCATGACGGCGGGGCACAGCGAACTCACCGCCATCACCGAAGCGTATGTGAGCCATTGGCGGGCGCACGCTGCGGTCGGGCGGCAATCGCTGACGCAGATCGGCCTGGTGCCCTTCCTGCGTTTCAGGCCCGACGAGGGACGTTCGGCGTGGTTCGGCGAAGCGGGCATCGGCCTTTCGGCGACGGATCGCTTGTACAACACCCCGAGCAAGCAATTCAGCACCCGCTTCAATTTCTTCGACAGCGTCGGGGTGGGCCGCAGTTTCGGCGCCCAGCGCGAGCGTGAAGTGGGCTTGCGCCTGGTGCACATGTCCAACGCCGGCATCAAGCACCCCAACCCCGGCGAAAATTTCGTGCAGCTGCGCTACGCAGTGATGTTCTGAGCGCTGCGAGCGGCCAGGTTATTTCGGCCGCGGGACGTCCAAGCCGCGGTCGGGTGCGCTCAGGTGGCCGGCGCGCAGTTCGCGCACGGCGGCGGCCACGGCCCGCGCCACGTTGCCCACTTCCGCTTGCACCGCCTTGTCCTTGTCGAGCGCGTCATGGCTCAGCGCGTACGGTTCGTAGTAGCCGATGAAGCGGTCGAGTCGCGCCCGCGCGCCGGCATCGATCAACCCCATCCAGTCGAGCCAGTCGCACAAGGCGCGGCGGGTGCCTTCGATACCGGCTACGTCACCGTGCACCACCACACCGTAAGTGCGGCCGGCCAGATGCTTGGGATAGGGCCAACCCTTGAGCTCCAGTGCCTTGGCTTCCTCGGGCCTCTTGCCGTGCGTGCTGCTGGGATCGGGGTTGCCCCCATCGGCGCAGACCATCCGATCCATCATCAGCTTGATCGCGCTGGCGGCCTGGTACCAGTACACAGGGGTGACCAGGATGACGCCGTGCGCCCGCACCCACATTTCGTAGATATCGTTCATCCAGTCGCCGGTCTGGCGCTCGGAATGATTCGGATAGCAACTGCACGGCCAGTGGCACAGCGGCATGGCGGTGGAGACGCAGCCCTTGCAAGGATGGATGTGCCGGTCGTACTCGGAGGCGAGCCGGCTCAAATCGAGCAGTTCGGTTTGCAAGCCCTCGGCCCGCAGGACTTCCTGCGCGAGCCGCACCAGCCGGAAGGTTTTGGACATTTCGCCGGGACAGGTGCCGTCGTTGCGCGAGGAGCCGCACACCAGCAGCACCCGTGACGGCGTTTGCGGCTGCGACCACTCGGCCTGCGCCGCCAGCAGCTTGTCGCGGGCCTCGCGCCATTCCACCGACAACTCGTATGCGGGGTCGGCGAAGCCCGGACCGGCGGGCCGCGTGACCGGCGCCTTGCGGCCCTGCTGGTAAGCATCCCAGGCGATCTCTTCAAGCCGCCCGAGGGCCGCGTCTTCGGCTCGGTAGGCTGGATCGAAGTAAGACTGCATGAAGCGCTGGCGAAAGGCTTCGCGTTCCAGTGGCGGCGGGGCTTGGCCTTTGCGGACGCTGCTCATCGCGCAAGTTTAGTTGGGCTCGGGCATTTCTGCGCAGGCCTGCGGCGCGAAATTGAAAAAGCCTGCGCCACGGTGGCGCAGGCTTTGCTCAAAGCGCGGTGACTCAGCCGTGCTGATGGGCGCCCTGGCGATGTTGGCCGCGCTTGGCCGTAGTGTCGTCGAACACCTTCTTTTGATCCGGGGTCAACACCCCGTAGAAGGTCTTGGTCGCGTCGTCGCGCCGGTCCATCGCGGCGATGCGTTCGGCACGATGCGCGCGCATGCGGTCGATCCGTTCCGGCGTGGTCAGCCGCGCCAACTCGGCGCGATCGCCACGCTTGAAGTTGCCGCTCGGCTTCAGGGCCGCAACATAGGTCTCCCATGCCGCTTCCTGGCCGGGGCTCAGCTGCAGCTTCTGCTTGAACTCGGCTTGGCGCTTGGCCATCCGCTGCTGCATCTGCGCCATGTGTTGTTGCATGCGAGCCGGATCAGCCTGGCGCGTGCTCATCGCGCCGCGGCCTTGCGCCGGCGTTGCGGGGGCCGGCTGCGTCTGCGCGTCGGCCGCCATTCCAAAGGCGGCCAGCAAGGCAGCCACGATCAAGTGCTTGTGCGTGTACTTCATGGTGAGGTCCTTTCATTGACTTCAGACCTGTGACCCAGCGGGAACATCAGGTTGACGCCAGTTTGAAAGGGCCGTGTATCGGGTCCATGCCCCCCAGGTAGCTGATGTGTAAAGGCTTTCGGGCCGCGAGCTGTGGGAAGCCTCCTACCGCCGAAGCGCAGGATTGTCCACAGCGGCGGACCGCCTGCGTGCGCACGATCGGAATTGAAACATTCCGAAGGAGCGCCCATGAACTACGTCCACCTGATGCGAGCCGCGATCTGCGCGGCCACGCTGGGGGCCGGCTGCGTGCTCGCCCAGACCATCGCTGCACCCGTGGTCACGGACGTCGCGCCCGCTCCCGCCGAAGACCGCGACAGCACCGGCGCCATCGTGCTGCAGAACTCGCTGGTGCGGGCGCAGCGCGATAACGCCTTCCAGCGCGCGTCGTCGCGCAATGGCCTGGCCTCGGTGGGCCAGCGCGCGGTGCGTGCTGCGATGGATGTGCAGCCGCAAGGCGAACTCGCCCAGGTGCGCGAGCCGCGGCCGATCGATCTGTACCAGCCCGGTGCGGATCGCCAGATCCAGAACTAGAGCGCCCGGCGCGACGCGACCCGCCGTCTGGCCGGAGGACGGCGCCCGGCCCGCTGTCCGACAATGTCGGGCATGCCGCCCCCGCCCGATCCGCCCCGGCCTTCCTTGCTTGGCTTGGCGCTGGCGCTCTCGCTGGGCGCTGCGGTCTCATTGGGCATCACGCGATTCGCGTACGGCTTGTTGTTGCCGACCATGCGCGAGGACCTGGATTGGTCCTATACGCTCGCGGGCGCGATGAACACCGCCAACGCCCTGGGCTATCTGTTGGGCGCTTTGCTCACGCCGCCCCTGATGCATCGCTACGGACCATCGCGCCTGCTGATCGCCGGTTCGGCGCTGGCCAGCCTGTTCATGGGACTGAGCGGCTTCTTCGTCGCCGCAGCGCCGCTGCTGGCGCAGCGCTTGTTGGCAGGGGTGGCCAGCGCCTTCCTGTTCACCGCCGGAGGCTTGATGGCCGCTCGGCTGGGCGCGTTGCGCCCGGCGCGCGCAGGACTGCTGCTGGGCGTTTATTACGGCGGCACGGGCTTGGGCATCGTGGCGTCGGCGTTGTTGGTTCCTTGGGTGCTGGAAGCGGCGGCTGGGCAGCCGCACGGCTGGCGCTGGGCGTGGTGGGTGCTTTGCCTGGCCTGCTTCGCCGCGACCGCGCTGCTGGTGTGGCCGGCGCGCGTGCTGCCATCGCTGCATGCGCAGGCCCCGCCCGATGTCCGCTCCAGCGCAGGGGCGGACAAGTTCCGCTGGAGGGCGTTTGCGCCGGCGCTGTGCGGCTACGCCATGTTCGGTCTCGGCTACATCGGCTACATGACTTTCGTGATCGCTCTGTTGCGCGAGCAAGGCGTGGGTCCGGCGCGCGTGACCTTCTTCTACGCGCTGCTGGGGCTGGCCGTGCTGGCGTCGTCGCGCATCTGGGCCGGCTTGCTCGATCGATATCGTGGCGGCCAGGCGCTGGCCCTGCTCAACGCCTTGGTGGGCGCGGCCGCCGTGCTCCCCGCGTTGACCAACTCGTGGCCTTGGGTGCTGGTGTCGGGCCTGGTGTTCGGCGGTGTCTTTCTATCCGTCGTGGCGTCCACCACCGCGCTGGTGCGCCACAACCTGGCGCCGGCGCAGTGGGCGGCCGGCATCAGCGCGTTCACCATCGTGTTCGCCGCCGGGCAGATCGTGGGCCCGACGATCGTCGGCTGGATCGCGGACGGCCCGGGCGGCCTCGCGCGGGGCCTGGTGTTCTCGGCGTGCGCCTTGTGGGCGGGCGCCGTGCTGGCGTGGCGCCAGCGCCCGCTCGAACTCAAGCCTTGTTGAGCAAGCCTTCGAACTCCATGGCCTCGCGCACCGCAGGCCGGGCGGCGACGCGTTCGTGGTGCGCCTGCAGATTGGGATACGGCGTCAGGTCGATGGCCATCGGCTTGGCCCAACGGGTGACGACGAACAGGTAGCCGTCGGCCACACTGAAGGTATCGCCCATCAGGTAATTCTTGCCCTTCAACTCGCCATCGACATACTTGAAGCGTGAGGCCAGCCGCTCGCGCGAGAGCTTCTTGCCTTCTTCGGGCATCTCGGGGTTGAACAGCGGGGAAAACGTCTTGTGAATTTCGGTGCCGATGAAGGTGAGCCACTCCTGCAGGCGATAGCGCGGCAGCGTGCCGTTGGCGGGCGCGAGATTCTTGGTCGGCGCCTGGTCGGCGATGTACTGGACGATGGCCGGACCTTCGCGCAGCCGTGTCCCGTCATCGAGCTCGAGCATGGGAACGTAGCCCAGCGGATTGATCGAGTAGTAGTCGGTTCCGTCCTGCAGCTTGTGGCTCTTGGTGCTGGCCAGCACGGGTTCGAACGCCAGTCCGGCCTCGCGCAGTGCGATGTGCGGAGACAGGGAACAGGCCGATGGCGAGTAGTAGAGCTTCATGTCGATCTTTCCTGGTTGTGGGGAGAGAGGCGATGCTAGCGGCTGCGCGCTTTTTGTGCTGGCGGGCCCGGAAAACGCGACAATGGTTTCATGGCACGGTTGTTGAAGTGGCTGGTTGGCGCGCTCTTGCTGGTGGTCCTGGTGATCGCCGCCGTTGCCGCGGGCTTGAAGTTCTGGGTGGGCAGCAACGATTTCCGCGAGCGGGCCGCGCAGCAGATTTCCGGCGCGCTGGGCGTGCCCGTGCAGTTGGAAAGCATCTCGGTGGACGTCTGGCCTTTGCCCGCGGTGGCACTCGGCAAGGTGCAGATCAAGAGCCAGCCGCCGCTGTTGCTGGAGCGGGTGGAGGCGCGTCCGGTGTGGGGTCCGCTGCTGCATGGACGGCTGGAGATCTCGACGCTGCTGGTTCGCAACGCGACGCTGCCCGAACAAGCGGTGGCCGCGATCGCAGGGGCCTTCCAGAAGCGGCAGCCGACTGCCAAGGAGAAAGGCGGTGGCGCCACAACCGCGGCCACCGCTTACCTGCCGCGACGCATCGTGCTCGATCAGGTGACCTGGATCAATGCCAAGGGCGAGGGCACGACCATCGATGCGCGCGCGGTGCTGGCCGATGATGGCCTGCCCGCGAGCCTCGCGGTGCAGGTGCGCAAGGGCCGCTTCGAAGGCGCCAAGGTCACGCTGGAGCGCAACGCGGGTGACTGGCAGTTGCTGGCCGCAATCGCGTCGGGAACGGTCAGCGGCAAGTTGCGGCTGCAGCCGGCCGCCAAGGGCGCTGCCCCGGTGCTGGAAGGCGAAATCGATTCGGCCAATCTCGACGTGGCCGCGCTTGCTTCGCGCAGCCGCACGCTGACCGGCCGCGTCGATGCGCACACCACGTTGCGCGCGAGCCTGCGCGACCCGCAGGCACTGCCCGATGGCCTGCACACCGAGACGCACTTCACGGTGCGCGACGCCGTGGTGCATGGCCTGGACCTGGCGCAGGCGGTCAAGACGGTCGGCATGAATCGAGGCGGGGAGACGAGGCTGGACTCGCTGGCCGGCAATGTCACGACGGACGGCCGCACTCTGCAGCTGAGCAACCTCGCGGCGAGTTCAGGCGCGCTGTCGGCCACCGGCAACGTCACGGTGGCGCCCAATCGCAGCTTGAGCGGCCACATCAGCGTGAACCTGAGCGCAACGGCAGTCGGTACCGCACTCGGCGTACCGCTGGTTGTCGGCGGTACGCTTGATTCGCCCACGGCGACCCTGTCGCGCGGCGCCGTGCTGGGTGGGGTGATCGGCACGTTGATCGCCCCCGGCGTGGGCACTGGCGCCGGCGTCAAGCTGGGTGACAAACTCGGCGAAGGTTTGCGCGGCCTGCTCGGCAAGTAGCGTTGCCAGACGGCTGAGTCCTACAGCCCCCCGCGCCGATTGCTGATCGAACGCCGCGGCGCCGCTTCGTACCATGCCACGGCAGGCGGTGTGCCTGCCAGCCGGATCGCCATCATGCATGTATCGACGGTCGAGGCCGCCCTCGAATACGAGGTCAAGGCGCCCACCCACTTCTGCTTCAACATCGAAGCAGCGCATTGGCCGACCCAGAAAATATTGAGTGAACGGCTCGCGGTGTCCTCCGGTGTCTGCCTGCGCAGTTTCACCGACGAGGGGAGCGGCAATCGCTTCCTGCGCTTCGACGCGCCGCCGGGCCCGCTGCTGGTGAATTACAAGGCCGAGGTGGAGGTGTGCTCCCAGTCGGTGGACGAACAGCTGCCGGAAACCCCGGTGAGCGAAGTGCCCGACGCTCTGTTTCACTACCTGATGCCGACGCGCTATTGCGAATCGGACGTGCTGGGCTGCGTGGCGCAGCAGATGTTCGGCAACGAGGCCCCCGGCATCGCGCGCGTCCGCAAGATCGTCAAGTGGATACACGACTCGATCGTGTATCGGCCCGGCAGCACCACCTCCACCACCACGGCGCAGGAGGTGTTCGTGCAACGCGCCGGCGTCTGCCGCGACTTTGCGCACCTGGGCATCACCTTCTGCCGCGCGCTGAACATCCCGGCGCGCATCGTGGTGGGCTATGTCTGGTTCGACGAGCCGCCGCAGGATTTCCACGCCACCTTCGAGGCCTGGATCGGCGGGCGCTGGGTGCTGTTCGATCCGACCGGGATGGCGCCGGTGGACCGGCTGGTGCGCATCGGCACCGGCCGCGACGCCAAGGACGTGGCGTTCAGTACTTTCTTTGGGCAGATGGAGATGACCCGCAAGGAAAT
>JAQGMT010000026.1 GCA_028292185.1 Ramlibacter sp.
GACCGGCTGCGCAGGCATCAGCGCCACGGTGGCCGCAACGGCCAGCGCCATCACCAGACCGTAGGCACGAAGTTTCTTCAATTCGATCCTGAACATACCGACCTTTCAATCAGACCGCAGACAATGAATGAGGGAGCACAAAAAGCATTTCGCGATCGCGCCGCATCCGTGCAGGCACCATCGCACATTCGAGCCCAGATGGGGGCTTATTTGGCGCGCTCAAGATTCTGCGCAAAGGCGCTCAACGTCTGCTGAGGCACTTCGCCCACCGCCGTGAGCCACCAATCGTCGATGCGCCGGGTCAACGTCTGCGTGGCGCCGCTGGCGGACAGCCCCTCCTGGTCATGCCGCTGGCGGTCATAGGGCTCCAGGAATAGCGAAACCGCGGCAAGCCCATCGGAGAAGACCCATTGCATCGTGCCTTCTGGTGGTGAGGCGCTCGCGCCCGGCCGCTTGTAGCAGTTGACCGGCTGGAACCCGGCCACTCCCGACTTGAGGTGCCAGCCCTCGGCCTGGGGGCTGGTTTTAACGGTGTCCGCTTTTTCGACGCGCCATCCCTCGGTCGCCGACATCATCTGGTTGAGCTTGGCCGCGCGCACCGGCGCGTCCAGCTGGAGTTCGGAGAAGGCGACTTGCTCCAGCACCGTGCCTTGTTGATTGAGCGTCTGCAGCTTGATCACCAGGCCGCTTTTCTTCTCGCTCCAGATGCGATAGCCGAAACGCAAGCGGTCCTTGGGGACCAGTTGGACCACATCCGCCTCGAATCCCGCCACGCGGTCGCTGCCCACGGCACGCGCTTCGTAAAACTGCGCAATGGAACTCTCGCTGGCGTTCAGCAGGCTGGGAAACAGGCCGGCGGGCGCTTGTTTTTCGGCTCGCACCACGCGGCTTTGCGGCAGGAACGTGACCACCTCGTCGTTGCGCCGGAACACCGAGCGCGGCGCTCCGGTGAGCGACTCGACTCGCTCGACCTGCAGGTCGCCTTCGCAAGCGTGCCAGATGCGGGCGCTCGACATGCTGCCGGAGTTGGAGAGCACCACAAAGGTCCCGACGTAGCTGCGCAGGCGCGAAGCCTCGTGCATGCGCACCAGCCATTCGCTCACGCTGCGCTCGGTGTGCTTGCCGCGAACCGACGCAGCGGCCGGCGACGAAGGCGAGCTTGCAGGGCCCGGCGTCTCGGCGCCTGCAAGGGCCAAGCCGCCAAGCGCCCAGACCAGGGCGACCCGGCCGGCGTATTTGATTTTGGGTTTGACGGCGACGCGCATGCACGGGCCGCCGTCTAGCGGCTGTTGCCTTCGAAGGCCGCGTTGCGGAGGAACCCTGCGGGAGCCTGCAGCGCGGAAGCACCGGCAAGTTGCCGATGTGCGGCGAGGAACTCATCCAGCCGGGGATCGCGGATCATCGCGCCAGGCACGTTGCCATTGGGCGCGGCGGCAACGGGCGTCGTGGCGGCGGGCACGGCCGCGAGTTGAGCCTGCTCCGGCTTGGAGCCAGTGCCGGCCAGGGTGCTCCACCCGATCGCGGTCACGGCCGCCATGGAAGCGAATGCGGCCACCACTTTCCAGCGGAAATTCGCGTCGTTCGAGGCGGCTTGCAGCGGCATCTCTGCGCGCGCAACCGCTTGCGGCGCGGGGCTGGGCATCGCGGCGAGCCGCTGTTCCTGCTGCAGGCGCGGGCGCAGCCGGCTGAGGAATGCAGTGGGCGAGGTGCCGGCGGCGAGGTCATTAGAGCGCAGCACGTCGCCGATCAGGTGATAGGTCTGCCACGCCTCGAGCGCGGCGGGATCGCTGGCCGCAAGTTCCACGCCGCGCGCGAACGCACCGCCTCGCAACTGGCCGTCGGCCAGTGCCGAAATGAGTTCCTGTGTCTGCATCTGTTCCATCACATCACCTCGCTTAGCGCGTATGGGCCGCTCACCAACGTTTGCCCGACTGGTTTTCCAGCATGGGCTTCACCTTCACCGAAATCGCTTCGCGCGCCCGGAAAATCCGGGAGCGCACCGTGCCGATCGGGCAATTCATCACCTCGGCGATCTCTTCGTAACTCAGGCCCTCGATCTCGCGCAGGGTCACCGCCTGGCGCAATTCGTCCGGCAGGGACTCCATGGCCGAGTTGACCGCGGCGGCGATTTCCTTGGCGGCCAGCACCGTTTCGGGCGTTTCCGCGGTGGTTAGTTCGTTCTCCACTGCGGAAGTTTCATCTTCGTCGTCGCCGCCGCCGCCGCGAAGTGCGGTTTCCGAGACCAGGGGGTCGCGCTTGAGGTCCACCAGCGCCTTTTTCGCGGTATTCACCGCGATTCGATAGAGCCAGGTGTAGAACTGCGCTTCGCCTCGAAACTGGGCCAGGGCCCGATACGCGCGGATGAAGGTTTCCTGCGCGATGTCCTGCACCAGGTCGGTGTCGCGCACCATGCGTCCGATCAGGCGCTCGATGCGACGCTGGTATTTGATCACCAGCAGCTCGAAGGCCTTCTGGTCGCCCGCGACCGTGCGCTCGACCAGCATCAGGTCGGTGTCGGCGGGCGAGGCACTATCAGGGGGCGTTCGGGTCATGGCGGGGTGCTGGGTCGCCGGACATGTGGCGGCCCTGCGGTGCGGGGCGCGAATATACCGCACGGCGCAGGTCGTCCCAACGCTCCGCCCGGCTGACGCGCTCCAGCCAGAACCACTGCGAGGCTCCGTTGCCGGCCCAACGAACGAGCATGGACCGCTGCAAATCCAGGCTGACCTCGAGCATGCCGGTGCCTGCGGTCCGGCTGGCGCTCCAGTTCCAGTTTTCCCCATCCCAAGCCACGGCGCCGGTGGCCGACCGCCACCATTGCGCGCCTGCCCACAAGCCGCTCGCCAGCCACAACAGCGCTGCCGTGGCGGCGCGCCAACCCGACACCTGCGTGCACCAATAACCAATCACCGCTGCCGCCGCGAGCCAGATCGCGAGCAACAACGTGCCGGCGAAACGCGAACGCCCCACCGGGTAGGTCACCGATGGGGCGCTGTGCATGAATGAAGCGGCTGCAAATAACTTGGACGGGCGTAAGTCCAAGCTACTGGAGACGTTTGAAGACGAGGGTTCCGTTGGTGCCGCCGAAGCCGAAATTATTCTTGACGGCGACATCGATCCGCATATCGCGCGCAGTGTTCGCGCAATAGTCCAGGTCGCATTCGGGATCCTGGTTGAAGATGTTGATCGTCGGCGGGCTCTTCTGCTCGTGCAGGGCCAGCACACTGAAGACCGACTCGATGCCGCCGGCGCCGCCCAGCAGGTGGCCGGTCATCGACTTGGTGGAGTTGACCACCAGCTTTTTGGCGGCGTCGCCGAAGGCCGCCTTGATGGCGTTGGTCTCGTTCAAGTCGCCCAGGGGCGTGGAGGTGCCGTGCGCGTTGAGGTATTGGACCTCGCCGACGTTGACACGGGCGTTGTTCAGAGCGTTGAGCATCGCGCGGCGCGGGCCGTCGACGTCCGGTGCGGTCATGTGATACGCGTCCGCGCTCATGCCGAAGCCGGAGAGCTCGGCGTAGATCCTGGCGCCGCGCGCCTTGGCGTGCTCGTATTCCTCGAGCACCATCACGCCGCCGCCTTCGCCCAGCACGAAGCCGTCGCGGTCCTTGTCCCAGGGGCGCGAGGCGGTCTTGGGATCGTCGTTGCGAGTGGACAGCGCGCGAGCCGAAGCGAAGCCGCCGATGCCCAGGGGCGAGATCGCCGCTTCGGCGCCGCCGCAGATCATTACGTCGGCATCGCCGTATTCGATCATCCGGCCCGACAGGCCGATGGCGTGCAGGCCCGTGGTGCAGGCCGTGACCACCGCGATGTTGGGCCCCTTGAATCCGTATTTGATCGACACGTGTCCCGAGATCATGTTGATGATCGAAGCCGGGACGAAGAACGGCGAGATGCGGCGCGGTCCGCGGCTGGCCCATTCGGCGTGGGTCTGCTCGATCATCGGCAAGCCGCCGATGCCGGCGCCGATGTTGCAGCCGATCCGCGTCGAGAGTTCGGCGCCCAGGGCATCGCCCGTGGGCAGCCCGCTGTCCACCACCGCCTGGCATGCGGCGGCCAGTCCCAGGTGAATGAAACGATCCATGTGCCGGGCTTCCTTGTCGGGGATGTAGTCCCCGATATTGAAACCCCTCACCTCGCCGGCGATCTTGCAGGCGAAATTGCTCGCATCGAACTGGGTGATGAGGTCGATGCCCGACTTGCCCGCCAGCAGGTTGGCCCACGACTCCTGCACCGTGTTGCCCACCGGGCTGACACAGCCCAGGCCTGTAACAACGACGCGGCGCCTGGTCATTCCTGTCCTTTACGCCTTCTGGTGCGCGTTGGCGTAGTCGATCGCGTTTTGCACGGTCGTGATCTTCTCGGCATCCTCATCCGGGATCTCGATGCCGAACTCGTCTTCGAGCGCCATCACCAGCTCCACCGTGTCCAGCGAGTCCGCGCCGAGGTCGGCCACGAAAGCCTTTTCGCTGGTGACCTGGGACTCCTCCACGCCGAGTTGCTCGGCGATGATTTTTTTGACACGTGCTTCGATATCGCTCATGGTTCCCTCAAAGGGTGGTGAATGAATCCGCGATTTTACTTCGGGGCGGCTTCTCGGCCCGCACCCCGTTCGCCGGGCGGATAAACCGGCTTGAATCCGTTCAGGACATGTACATGCCGCCGTTGACGTGGATTTCCTGCCCCGTGACGTAAGCGGCACGCGGCGAAGCGAGAAAAGCCACCGCATGCGCGATGTCGGCGGGTTTGCCGAGCCGGCCCAGGGGAATCTGTCCCAACAGTGCCTTCTGCTGCTCTTCCGGCAGTGCCGCGGTCATGTCCGTCTCGATGAATCCCGGTGCGATGCAATTCACCGTGATGCCCCGGCTGCCGAGTTCGCGCGCCAATGCGCGCGTCATCCCGGCCACGCCCGCCTTTGCGGCTGCGTAGTTGGCCTGCCCCGCATTGCCCGACGCGCCGACCACCGAAGTGATGCTGATGATGCGCCCGTATCGCTGCTTCATCATGCTGCGCATCACCGCCCGGCTCATGCGAAACACCGCCTTCAGGTTGGTGTCGAGCACGGCGTCCCAGTCTTCATCCTTGAGCCGCATCGCCAGCATGTCGCGCGTGATGCCGGCGTTGTTCACCAGCACGTGCAGCGCACCATGCTCCTTCACGATGCCGTCGACGAGTTCCTGGCCGGCGGCGGCATCGTTCACGTTCAGCACGGCGCCCTTGCTGCCGGGCCACTGCGAAAGCGCCGCGCCGATCCTGGCCGCGCCCTCCTCGGTGGTGGCCGTGCCGATCACCTTGAATCCTTGCTGCGCCAATTCGACGGCAATGGCCGCGCCGATGCCGCGCGAGGCGCCGGTGACCAGCGCCACCTGGAGTTCGGACGCGGAGCTCATTGCAGCAGTTCCTTTGCTTGACCCAGCGTGGCCGGGTCGTACAGCGCCGCGCCGGTGAGTTCGGCGGAGATGCGCTTGCAGGTTCCGGCCAGCACGCGGCCGGGTCCGCATTCGATGATCGTCGTCACGCCCCGCTCCTTGATCGCCTGCACACAGTCCACCCACCGCACCGGGCCGAACGCCTGCTCGTACAAGGCGGCGCGGATGCGATCGGGATCGGTCTCGACCTTGGCTTCGATGTTGTTGATGACCGGGATCTGCGGCGCTGCAAACGGCGTCTGCGCCAGTCTTTCCTTCAGCTTGTCGGCGGCCGGCTTCATCAGGCTGGAGTGAAACGGCGCGGACACGGGCAGCGGCAGCGCGCGCTTGGCGCCGGCGGCCTTGAGCAACTCACAGGCCTTGTCCACCGCGAGCTTGCTGCCGGCGATCACCGTTTGCCCGGGATCGTTGAAGTTCGCGGCTTCAACCACCTCGATGGTGTTGGTGCCGAAACTGCGCACCGCCTCGGCGCAGCCTTGGATCACTTTTTGCGCATCCAGGCCGAGGATCGCGGCCATCGCGCCGATCCCCACGGGAACGGCGTCCTGCATGGCTTCGGCGCGAAAGCGCACCAGCGGCGCCGCCTGGGCCAGGGTGAGCACACCGGAAGCCACGAGGGCCGAGTACTCGCCCAGCGAATGCCCCGCCACCACGGCCGGCAGCGCGCCGCCTTCGGCCCGCCACGCGCGAAACGCGGCGACACCCGCGACCAGCATCGCCGGTTGCGTATTGGTGGTCAGCGCCAGCGCCTCCTTGGGGCCCTCGCGGATCAGCTGACCCAGATCCTGGCCCAGCGCGTCCGACGCTTCGGCGAGCGCCAGGGCGATGGCGGGATGGTCCCCCCAGGCGTCCAGCATGCCCACGGACTGCGAGCCCTGGCCGGGAAAAACGAAAGCAAACGGTTTCATTGAAAATTGGATGACGAATGGGGAGATGTGCGCAGCGCTGCGCTCAGAGATCCAGCAGCACGGCGCCCCAGGTGAAGCCGCCACCCACGCCTTCGAGCATCAGGGTGTCGCCCTTGTTCACTTTGCCGCTGCGCACCGCGTCGTCCAACGCCAGCGGAATCGACGCGGCCGAGGTGTTGCCATGCCGGTCCACCGTCACCACCACCTTGTCCATCGGCAGCTTCAGCCGCCTGGCGGTGCTCTGCATGATGCGGATGTTGGCCTGGTGCGG
>JAQGMT010000050.1 GCA_028292185.1 Ramlibacter sp.
TCGTCCTGGCGGGCGTGCTGCACTGGGGGCTGGCCAGCACGCGCTGGGGCCTGGTGTTGCGGCTGGTCGGCGACCACGCGGAAACCGCGCGCGCGCTGGGCTACCGCCTGACGCCGATCCGGGTCGCGGCCACCGCCGCCGGCGGGTTTTCGGCCGGGGTCGGCGGCGCTTATCTGTCGCTCTACTATCCCGGCAGCTGGAATGAAGGCCTGTCCAGCGGCCAGGGCCTGATGGCGGTGGCGTTGGTCATTTTCGCGCGCTGGCGGCCGCTGCGCTGCCTGATGGCCGCGCTGATCTTCGGCGCCGCCGGCGCGCTCGGACCGGCGCTGCAGTCGCTGGGCATCACCTCGGGCTATTACCTTTTCAATGCGGCTCCCTATGTGCTTACCTTGTCGATCATGATCATCAGCTGCCGCCCCGACCAGACCCTGGGCGGCGCGCCGGGCGAATTGAGCCTGACCCGCTAGGCAACGCACTTATCTGACAGGACTGGTTGCAGGTGGCCGCCCTCACCCTTGATATCTTTCGCGCGAGCAAGTCTTTCGGCGGCTTGCGCGCCCTCGACGACGTGTCGATGCGCGTTGCCGCCGGCAGCGTGCATGCGCTGCTGGGAGAAAACGGCGCAGGCAAGAGCACGCTGGTCAAGGGCCTGATCGGTTACAGCCCGCTCGACCAGGGAAGCATATTGCTGGACGGACGCGAGTGCGCCATCGCCAGTCCGCGCGACGCGCATGCCCTGGGCGTCGGCATGGTGTACCAGCACTTCACGGTGGCGCCCGGCCTGACCGTGGCGGAAAACCTGCTGCTGGCGCGCGGACGCCTGCCCTGGAACATCTCGTGGAAGAAGGAGCACGCGGCGCTGGCGCGCTTCATGGACACCATGCCGTTCCGCGTCGCGCTGGACCGGGCGGTCGGCGGCCTGTCCGCCGGCGAAAAGCAGAAACTCGAACTGCTCAAGCAGCTTTATCTCCAGCGCCGGCTCCTGATACTCGATGAGCCGACTTCGGTGCTCACGCCGCAGGAAGCGCAGGAAGTGCTGGGACTGGTGCGCGGCCTGACGCAGCGCGGGCAGCTCACGGTGCTGATGATCACCCACAAGTTCCATGAGGTGATGGCGTTCGCCGACACGGTCACCGTGCTGCGCAAGGGAAAAGTCGTCGGTCATGCCGCCGTCGCGCAAACCAATGAAAACGAGCTGGCGTCATGGATGATGGGGCAGGCGCGCGTCGCAGCTGCCGCCGCACCGCGCAAGTCAGTGGCGCCCGATGCACCGGTCGCGCTCGCGCTGGAGCATCTGCGCGTCGCCAGCGACCGCGGCACCCAGGCGGTACGCGACCTGTCGCTGCAAGTGCAACGCGGCGAAATCGTCGGCATCGCCGGGATTTCCGGCAACGGCCAGAAAGAACTGGTCGAAGCGCTGCTGGGCCAGCGCCGCATCCTGGATGGGACAGTGAAGGTCAACGGCAGTCCCTACCACGCCACGCGCGAGCAGATGCTGGCGCAAAAAGTGTTCAGCCTGCCGGAAGAGCCGCTGCACAACGCCTGCGTTGCCGGCATGTCGGTCGCCGAGAATATGGCCCTGCGCGACTTCGACCGGCCGGCAATGCGGCGCGGCTGGCGTGTCAACCGGGCCGCGATGCAGTCTCGCGCACAAAAACTGATCGCCGCGTTCAACGTCAGGCCGCCTGCTCCGGAAAGCGCGATCGATACGCTTTCCGGAGGCAATGTGCAGCGCGCCATCCTGGCGCGCGAACTCTCCGAACCGGTGAACGTGCTGGTGGCGGCCAATCCGGTTTTCGGCCTCGATTTCGCGGCGGTGTCGGACATCCACGCCCGCATCGTCGCCGCACGCGAGCTCGGCACGGCGGTGCTGCTGGTCAGCGAGGACCTGGACGAATTGCTGGAATTGGCGGACCGCATCGCAGTGATCTCCAATGGGGTCATCGTGCATGTGACGCAGGCACGAGACGCGGATCGCGCCGTGCTCGGCCATTTCATGGCGGGCCGGGAGGCTGCGGCAGCGCGGTGAGGCCACCTTCAGCTGCCGCAACAACCTGTTCATCGTCATCCAGCCGGTACCCCACGGCCGTTTCCGTCGGCAGATGCTGCGGCTGCGCTGCGACGCAACTCCCAGCGACTGAGCAAGCACACATCATTCAAGAACTGGATCAACCAGCCTCAACATAACTGGCTTTCCGTCCGGGGTGAGCGGCGATAAATTGGCCGTGTTCTTGCTTTCCTCCTCCCGAACTTCCGTATGTACCAACTCAACTCGCTTCCCACTCCCGTCGACGCCGATCTGATCAAGCTGCTGGTCCAGGCCGAGCCGGCCGTTATCGGCCATTTCCGCTACACGGGCTTCATGGGCCCGGAGATCAAGGCCCACTTCCAGGATGTCCGCATCGCCGGCACCGCCATCACGGCGCGCGCGCCGGGCATGGACGGCGCCATGGTTCACTACGCCATCGGCCAGGCGCGGCGCGGCGACGTCCTGGTGATCGACCGCTGCGGCGACATGTCGATCGCCTGCATCGGCGGCGCGGTGGCCTATGCGGCCAAGGTCGCGGGCGTGGCGGGCATCATCGTCGACGGCCTGGTGACCGACCTGGGCGAGCTGCGCCAGTACGGCGTGCCGTTCTGGTCCAAGGGCACCTGCGCCGTCACCGTCAAGACGCTCGGCCTGGGTGGCGAGTTCTGCCTTCCGGTGAGCTGCGGCGGCGTGACGGTGAACCCCGGCGACGCCATCCTGGCCGACGAAAACGGCGTGCTCGTCATGCCTGCCGCCGACATCAGGGAATCGGTGGCCCGCGCATTGCAAATGAGCAAGGACGAAAAGCTCACCCTGGCGCGCCTCGATGCCGGCGAGAAGTACCCCGACATCCTCGGCTCCACCAAAATCATCATGGACGCGATCGAGAAGCAAAAGAAGCGCTGACCGCCGCTTGTCCTCCCGCGCGGTTTCCCTCATCCTCCAAGTGTTTACCGGAGAACGTATGTTTCACATGATTCGTCGCAGCTTCCTCCTGCTGTCGCTGCTGGCCGCTGCCGGCGTCGTTTCGGCGCAGAGCTATCCCACCGGGCCGGTCAAGCTGATCGTTCCGTTCCCTGCCGGGGGCAGTGTCGACATCGTGGCGCGCAGCGTCGCCAAGCGGCTGAGCGAGGTGCTGGGCCAGCCCTTCATCGTGGACAACCGCGGGGGCGCCTCCGGCAACATCGGCGCCGAGATCGCCGCCAAGTCGCCGGCCGATGGCTACACGCTGTTCGTCACAAGCTCGGGCGTGCTGGCGGCGAACATGCACTTGTACAAGAAGATCCCGTTCGATCCTTTCAAGGACTTCGCGCCGGTGATTCGCCTGGTCAATCAGCCCAACATCCTGCTGGTGCATCCCTCCCTCGGGGCCAAGACCGTGCCGGAATTGATCGCGCTCGCCAAGGCGCAACCCGGCAAGATCACGATGGGCAGCGCCGGCATCGGGACCGGGCAGGACATCGCGGCGCAACAGTTCGTGATGATGACCGGCACCAGCGTGCTGCACGTGCCGTACAAGGGCGGTGCGCCGGCCTTGACCGACCTGCTGGGCGGCCAGATCAACGCGATGTTCGAAACTTCGCCCACTGCATTGCCTTACGTCAAGCAAGGCAAGCTCAAGGCGCTTGCCATCACCAGCATCAAGCGCTCCCCCTTGCTGCCTGAGCTGCCCACCGTCGCCGAGGCCGGCGTGACCGGTTATGAATCGGTGACATGGATCGGCGTGGTCGCCCCAGCCGGCACACCCAAGCCCATCGTCGACCGCCTGAACGCAGAACTCAACAAGTCGCTTGCCGGCGACATGGGCAAGCAGCTGGCCGAGATCAGCCTGGACCCGCTCGGCGGCACCCCCAGCGACATGGCGAACGCGATCCGCCAGGATTCAGTCAGCCTCGGAAAGATCATCAAGGCGGCGAAGATCGAGCCGATCTGACTGTAGAGCGAATGCAATACGTCCGGCTCGGAGCCACCGGGCTCCAGGTGTCGCGGGTCTGCCTTGGCACCATGACCTTCGGCTCGCCCGCGTGGCGGCCCTGGATCCTCGACGAGGCGGCCTCGCGCCCAGTACTGCGCCACGCGGTGGACCTGGGAATCAACTTCTTCGACACCGCGGACACCTATTCCGGCGGTGAGTCCGAGACCGTGACGGGACGCTGCCTGGCCGGGCTGTTTCCCGGCGCGCGGCGCGAAGAGTTTATCGTCGCCACCAAGGTGTTCAATCCGGTGGACATGGCATTCGAGGGCGTCGGCGCCGCGTCGTTTTCGCGCCGGCCCAACCTGGACGGCCTCAGCCGCAAGCGGATCCTGCACGCCGTCGACGCTTCGCTGCGGCGGCTCGGCACCGGCTACATCGACCTCTACCAGATCCATCGGTTCGACCCGCACACGCCGCTGGAGGAAACGATGGAGGCGCTGCACGACGTGGTGAAGGCGGGCAAGGTCCGCTACCTCGGCGCCAGCAGCATGTGGGCCTGGCAATTCGCCAAGGCGCAGCAGGTCGCAGCCGCCAACGGCTGGACGCGCTTCGTGAGCATGCAGAACCACTACAACCTGGTGTACCGCGAGGAAGAGCGCGAAATGATTCCGCTGTGCCAGGACTCGGGGGTGGCGCTGCTGCCCTGGAGCCCGCTGGCGCGCGGCTTCCTGGCCGGCGGCGACCCGCAGGGCGCGGGGCCGTCGCTGCGCAGCCAGAGCGACGACACCACGCGCAAGTTCTACGGGCGTGAGGCCGACCTCAGGATTCGCGAGGCGGTGCAGCGGCTCGCACGGGAGAAGGGCCTTCAGCCGGCAACGTTGGCCTATGCCTGGTTGCTGCACAAGGGCGTCACGGCGCCGATCGTTGGCGCGACCCAGGATTGGCAGGTCGAGCAGGCGGTCGCCGCCATCGACGTCACGTTGACCAGCGAGGAGGCCGGCCGCCTGGAAGCGGCCTACGAGCCGCGCGCGGTGCTAGGCCACGCCTGAGTTGCCGGCGGGGACTGCTCAATACCCGGTCCTCGCGTCGACCGTCGGCGGCAACACCCCGCTTTCGCGCCAGCGGCGAATGTTGCCGGCGACGATCTGCGCGGCGGTCTCCAGGTCGGTCGGGCCGGAGATGTGCGGCAGCACCGTCACGGCGGGGTGGCGCCATTCCCAGGCGTCGGGGGTGAGCGGTTCGCGCTTGAAGACGTCCAGCACGGCGTGGCGCAAATGCCCGGCATCGAGAGCGCCCTTCAGCGCCGCTTCCACGACGATGGGACCGCGCGCGAAATTGATCAGCTGCGCGCCTTCGGGCAGCCGGGCCAGCCGGGCGGCGTCGAGCAGGCCGGTGGTCTGCGCAGTCAGCGGAAGCAGGCAGACGAGGATGTCGCAGCGCTCCAGCAGGAGATCGAGCTCCTGCACGCCTGCAAAACATTCGACGCCGGCTATCGCCTTGCGCTGTCGGCTCCAGCCGCGGACTTTGAAGCCGGCCGCCCGCAGCACCGCCGCGGCCGCTTCGCCCAGCGCGCCGAGTCCCAGGAGGCCGACTGTCCGGGCGCCAGGGCGCCGGTAGGGCAGCGCGCGCCACTGGGCGTCACGCT
>JAQGMT010000114.1 GCA_028292185.1 Ramlibacter sp.
GAATACCGATACCGCGGCGAAGAACACCCGCCGCGTGCCGAAGCGGTCGGCCATCCAGCCGCTGATCGGAATGAACACCGCCAGGCTCAAGATATAGCTGGCCACCACCGCTTTGAGGCTGAGTGGCGCAACGCCCAGGCTCGCCGCCATCACCGGCACCGCCGTGTTGACGATGGTGGCGTCCAGCGTCTCCATGAACATGACGATGGCGACGACCCAGGGTAGGTAGCGCTTGGCGTCGGCTGCGGTGGGTGCGGTCATGACGCGGGCCATGATAAATGCCGCAGCCCCCTACTCGTGTCGGTTATCGCGCCGCCTGCATGCGCGCTGCTTACTGCTCAGCGAACGCGCGCTCGATGACGAAGTCGCCCGGCCGTGAAGTGTTGCCCTCGGCGAAGCCGCGGCCTTCCAGGATGCCTTTCAGGTCGCGCAACATGCCGGGGCTGCCGCAGATCATCACCCGGTCGTCGGTGCGATCGAGCGGCGGAATTTCCAGGTCCTCGAACATCTTGCCGGTCTCCAGCAAGTCGGTGACACGGCCCATGTTGCGGTAGGCCTCACGCGTGACGGTGGGGTAATAGCGCAGCTGGCTGGTCACCAGGTCGCCAAGGAATTCGTGCGCGGGCAAATGCTCGACCAGCAGGTCGTGGTAAGCCAGTTCGTCCTTCTTGCGCACGCCGTGCACCAGGATGATCTGCTCGAACTTCTCGTAGGTCGCGGGGTCGCGCACGATGCTCATGAAAGGCGCCAGCCCCGTGCCGGTGGACAGCAGGAACAAGCGCTTGCCGGGCAAGAGGTAGTCGATCAGCAAGGTGCCGGTGGGCTTGCGCCCGACGATGATCGAGTCGCCCACCTTGATATGCTGCAGGCGCGAAGTCAGTGGGCCCTCCGGCACCTTGATGCTGAGGAATTCGAGGTGGTCCTCGTAGTTCGCGCTGACGATGCTGTAAGCGCGCAGCAGCGGCTTGTCGTTCACGCGCAGCCCGATCATCGTGAAATGGCCGTTCGAAAACCGCAGCGACTTGTCCCGCGTGGTCTTGAAAGTGAAGAGGCGATCGGTCCAGTGGTGGACCGAAAGCACCCGCTCTTCGTTGAATGCACTCATGCGGCCAAGGATAACCGCGGCGGGCCCGCCCTTGCCCGGCCGGGGCCTATCCGGGGTTGACGATAGGCAAGTGCCGGCGATTTCGCTGCGCGGGATTGCTCCTACAGAGCGGTCAGACCTCTCGCCCGGGCATCAGCGCGCGCTCCGACAGAGAGTCATTGCGCTGGCAGCTACCTTGAGCGTGATTCGTCGGCCCGGTCCAGCCGAGCCAACGCCCTTCCACCCAACCAGGAGATTCGAATGACTGCGAACATCGATCCCAACATGATGATCGTCGGGCTGATGATCATCGCCCTGCTGGCCATCGCCATGTGGCTGCATTTTCGAAAGCACGAATCGCAAACGCTGGAGCGGCGTTTCGGCCCCGAGTACGGGCGCACCGTCGAGGAGCTCGGCAGCCGGCCCAAGGCCGAGGCCGAACTCAAGGCACGGCAGAAGCGAGTGGAGAAGCTGGATCTCGTCCCGCTCGCGCCTGCCGAGGCAGCGCGGTTCAGCGACGCGTGGCGCAGCTTGCAGGCGCGCTTCGTCGACAACCCCAAGGGGGTGCTGGCCGACGCAGACCGCCTGGTGCGCGAGCTGATGCAAAAGCGCGGCTATCCCATGGGCGACTTCGAGCGGCGCGCCGCCGACATTTCCGTGCATCACCCGTCGGTGGTGGAGCACTATCGCGCGGCGCACGACATCGCCGGGCAGGACCAGCGTGGCGAGGCCGACACCGAAGGGCTGCGGCAGGCGGTGATCCACTATCGCGCCTTGTTCTCCGAACTGCTGGAAGTGGAACAGCCCCAGTCCGCAGGCGAAGGCAAACTGGAGACGCAATCATGAGCCGGGAAGACGAAAGAACCCTGAGCACCGCCGACCTCGCCGGTGTCCGCGAGGCGGCCCCAACGCGCGACGAGCCGGATCGCCTGCACGGCGACGCTGCCGAGCAGCAGGATGGCGCAATGCGCGACGGCCGTATGACGCAGGTGGAAACGGCTCGTGGCGACATGGCGCGGGACGGCGCAGCGACCCGACCGGCCGGCTCCGCCACTCACGCCGAACCGCTGGCCGAGCTATTCCCCGCGGATGCCGCGGCTGCTTTTCGCTCGCGTTGGGACGCCGTGCAGATCGGCTTCGTCGACGACCCGAAACAGGCCGTCAAGCAGGCGGACGAACTGGTGGCCCAAGTGATGAAGAGCCTGGCCGAGAGCTTTTCGCGCCAGCGCTCCACCATCGAAGGCGGTACGGCGGGCAACGACGCGTCCACCGAAAACCTGCGGGTCGCGCTGCAGCGCTATCGCTCGTTCTTCCAGCGGCTGCTGTCCCTGTAGGGCGGCCGCCGGCGCGCAAGGGCCGCGCTGTCCTATGATGGCGCATGATCACGCTCTACTACGCCCACGGTACCTGCGCACTGGCATCGCATCTTGCGCTGGAATACGCCGGCGCTGATTACCAGACCGTGCGCATCGACTTCGCGAAGAAGGAGCAGCGCTCCCCCGGGTACCTGCGGGTCAATCCCAAGGGCCGGGTTCCGGCGCTCGTGACCGAGCAAGGCGTGCTCACGGAAACCCCGGCGCTGCTGCAGTTCATCAGCCAGAGTTATCCCGGCGCCAGGCTGTCGCCGCTGGACAATCCTTTCCTGATGGCGCGGGTGAACGAGTTCAACAGCTACCTGTGTTCCACCGTTCACATCGCGCACGCGCACCGCATGCGCGGGTATCGCTGGGTCGATGAGAACGACGCCCAGGCCATCGCGGCGATGCAGAAGAAGGTGCCGCAGTCGGTGGGCGAATGCTTCCAGCTGATCGAGCGTGAACTGCTCAAGGGCCCGTGGGTGCTGGGCGAGGCTTTCAGCGTCTGCGACATGTACCTGTTCACCTTGGCGCAATGGATGGAAGCCGATGGGCTGGAACCCAGCCGTTACCCCAAGGTGGCCGACCACCGCCGCCGCATGACGGCCGATCCGGTGGTCGCCAAGGTGCTCGCCGCGCAAGCCGGCTGACGGCCACGGCCGTCGCAAGAAGTGGCGGCGTGGTGCCCTACCAGCTCGCTGCCATCGAATCGTTCGAGAAGCGCGCGTCGCCCGTGACCGCCTTCAGGTCCACGAACTCCATGTCCGACATCATGATGGTGCTCATCTGGTCGTGGATGGTTTGCATGTCCCAAGCGGTGCTGGGTTCGCCCTGAACGTAGAAGTCAACGCCGATGTCGGCCACATACAGGCCATAGCGCTTGGCGGCAGTGGCCAGTGCCTTGGATTGCGGCGACCAGCCGTCCGGGATCACGAAGTCCTGCCTCAACCTCAGCAAGGCGCCGAACGGAATGGCGCCCGGGTTGGTGCCGCCGGCGGCGAAGCGCCCGGGCCACAGGAACTCGCGGGTCAGCTTGTCGGCCCCGAAGGTCACGCGCAAGGCGTGATTGATTTCCCCTGCCGACGCCTCGGAGGCCTTGGCCAGCAGCGGCGTGATGGGCAAGCCCGCCGCGTCAGCCGAGTTCCAGTCGCTCGGGCGCAGGGCCAGCGAATTCAGGTCCCACGCGGCAGTGGCCAGCGAATACCACTGGCCCGACAGGTTGTAGGAGAAATAGCTCTCCCACAAACGGCAGGCGCCTTTTTCGACCACCAGCACGTGGTGATCGCCGCAGCTGTTCGGATCGTTGCAGTTGCCGCCTTCGTTGAGCACGTTCGAGTTGGGGAAGGGGAAATGCCGCTGAGCCGCCGGTGTGGACGCGCAGCCCCGCACGAAGCTGAAGCCGCCATGGCCGTCATCCACCGCGCAGTCGCTCTTGGGGGTGTAGCCGCTCTCCATCGATTGACCGGACGCGGCAAAATCGAATGAGGTGACCGGCCAGCTGGTGGTCGCCGCGGTGCCGTCCACCACGTTGATCGGCATGCCGAAGTACGCATTGCGATCCGCCGCATTCAAGCTTTTGCCCCAGTCGGTGGTGAAAGGCGTTCCGCGGCCCGCGCGATTGATCCAGTCGTTGCTTTGGGGAAGCGCCGGAAAGCGCGCGGTGTCGTCAATGCGCGTGTTGAAAATTGCGTTCGCGGGGAACATCGGGCAGTCGCCGACCACCGGCGAACCGGCCAATACCTGCGCCGAGGCCGACGTGTTCGAGCTGATGCCCGTGCTTTGGCCCGACCCGCTCGAAGCCGGCGACGCGGTGCCGGCGACCGTGCCTGCACCGCTTCCACCTCCGCCGCCGCAGCTGGCCAAGCCCATCAACGCAGCACCGCACAAAAGGCCTGTCAGCAGGGGGCGTATGTTCTTGTCAGTCAATTCGTACTCCATAGTTCAACGAGGCCCGCATTCTGAGCTCGGTCCGAACCATTACAAGCGTCACTGGCTGCAAGGCTGTGGTCCGTTACGTTACGGACACACGGTGCAATCGTGAGGTTTCGCACGCCACAGCGCGGCCTTATTGTTTTTCTGCGTCAGCTCGGCTTGACTTCCGCGCTCGCGCAAGCTCTGCGGCGGCGGGTGCCCGCTGCGATACTTCGCGCATGAACAGCTCCCACGATTTGGGTTTTGCTGCGGTGCACGACGCGCCCATCGCGTACCTGCAGCGAATCAGGACGTACTACCAGGCGCTGGGGTACGGCGCGCCTTACGAATGGGCGCACTACGTCGACGTGCCTTTCGCGCCGCTGGCCAAGCCTTTGTCGCAATCGCGTGTGGCCCTCGTCACCACCGCGGCCCGCTACCAGCCGGGGCAGGGCGAGCAGGGTCCCGGCGCGCCCTATAACGCGAAAGCAAAGTTCTACACGGTGTATTCCGGCGACGCGGCGCAAGATCACGACCTGCGCATCTCGCACGTCGCGATCGACCGCCAGCACACCACGGCGCAAGATCCGGGCAGCTACTTCCCATTGCCGGCATTGCGCCGCAGTGTGGCGTCAGGGCGCATCGCATCGCTCGCACCGCGCTTTCACGGCGCACCCACCAACCGCAGTCAGCGCGTGACCCTGGAGGTGGATGCCCCGGAGATCGTCGCGCGCTGCCTGGCGGATGGCGCGGACGCAGCCATCCTGGTGCCCAACTGCCCAGTGTGTCACCAGACCACCGCCCTGGTCGCGCGGCTGCTTGAAAGCCGCGGCGTCGCCACGGTGGTCATGGGATGCGCCAAGGATATCGTCGAGCACGTCGGGGTCCCGCGCTTCCTGTTCTCGGATTTTCCCCTGGGCAATTCGGCAGGGCGCCCCGACGATCCCGCCTCGCAGGCGTTCACGCTGGAGTTGGCACTGCGCGTGCTGGAGTCGGCGCCGGCGGCGCGCACCACGGTGCAGTCGCCGCTGCGCTGGAGTGCCAGCGCGGATTGGAAGCTCGATTACTCGAACATCGAGCGGCTGTCGCCGCAGGAGATCCAGCGGCGCCGCGCGGAATTCGACCGCGCCAAGGAGGAGGCAAAAGCCAGGCGGCAGGAGCAATGACGCACAGCGAATTGGCGGCTTTCCTACAGCGCCGGATGCCGTCAAGCGGGAAACTGAAAAAACCACTCGCCACTCACCGGGGGCCCGACGTGAATCCTTTGCCCTTCCGCACGCTGCTGTACCGTTACTTTTTCTTCGGCTGGCTGTTCAAGCAGACGGGCGTCGGCAATGTGTTCGAACGGGCCGCCGCCGAGCGGCATAACCGCGAGCAGGCGCGCTGGCTGACCGTCTACATCGTGCGGTGGCTCTGGCTGGGGCTGGGGCTTTATGCGCTGGGCCGGGTGGCTGAGGCCCTGCTGGACGCGCCCGGCCTTTCGGTGCTTTGCTATGCGATCAGCGCGATGAGCATGTCCTTCACGGTCACCATCGCCAGCGCGTGGCTGGGCATCAAGCGCGCCCATCGTTTCCAGTGACGGCCCTGTCGCCGCCGTTGTCGCCGGCATCGCCGTTCTGCAGCAGCAGCGTCATCAGCACGGCACAGTCGCTGCGCGCCCGCAGCGAATAGGCCTGCTCCGCGGGCAGCACCACCAGATCGCCGGCCCGCAGGCGCCGCGTGCCGCCGGGCGTGACCACCTCGAGCTCGCCTTCCAGGCAGTGGATGGTGCACTCGTCGCGCACGTGATGCCGCGGCACATCGTGATGCTCGGGCAGCACCAGGTGCAGCAGCTGGAGGCGATCGGTCTTGATGAGGCTGGTGCTGACCGCGCTTTGCAGGGCAGGGCCCAGCGGCGCGACATTGATGACGTCCAGCAGATGGGCGTGGGGCAGGGCCATTGCTTGATCTCCTTTGCCGGCGATAGGCCCATTCTCGCCCGCCTGGGCCGCCGCGTGGGCGCGCGGGGTGCATATTCGGCGGCCGTGCCGCCGCCTCGGGATGGCTGCCTACAATCTCTGACGCCCGAACCCCGAGCACGAAGGAACGCGAATGATCGTCGAGCAAATCTGGACCGCGAACGCGCTGCGCAATTTCAATTACCTCGTCGCCTGCCCCGACACGGGAGAGGCCCTGGCGATCGACCCGCTCGATCATGAGAAGACCTTGGCCACCGCCAAGGTCAAGGGTTGGCGCATCACGCAGATCCTGAACACCCACGAACACCACGACCACATCGGTGGCAACGCGGCCGTGGTGGCCGCCACCGGCGCCAAGGTCATCGCGCATCACCGCGCCGCCGGGCGCATTCCCGGAGTGGACCGCGGCGTGCGTGCCGGCGACGTGATCAAGGTGGGCAAGCGGGTGGAACTGGAGTGCATGGACACGCCCGGCCATACCATGTGCCACATCTGTCTGCGCTCGCACACCGATCAGCCCGCGCTGTTTTCGGGCGACACGTTGTTCAACGCCGGCGCGGGCAATGTGCACAACGGCGGCAACGTGGAAGATTTGTATGCCACCTTCGTCGACCAGCTCGCCAGGTTGCCGGAGAACACGCAGGTGTACCCGGGGCACGACTACATGGAGAACAACCTGAAGTTCACGCTGGCGCGCGAGCCGGGCAACGAGGCCGCGCGCGAGATGCTGCCGCAGGTGACCGGGCAGGACCCGGCGCGCTCCAGGGTCACCACCCTTGCCGACGAACGGCGCATCAACACGTTCATGCGCCTGGACAGCCCTGGCGTCATCGCCAGGTTGCGCGAAGAATTTCCCGACCTGCCCGAACGGCCGGAGCCGAAAACCGTGTTCGCGAAACTGCGCGAGTTGCGCAACAAGTGGTGAGGCGCCGGCCTCAGGCGGATTTGGGGATCTTGAAGTCGGCCAGCGGGATCAGGCCCTGATCGCCATCCTCGTACAGCAGGTGGGCGGCGTCGCCGTGAACGACCCAGCAGGCCTTGAACAGCTGGCCCTGCACCACTGCGCTGGCATCGCGCAACGCCGGCCGCAACTTCGGCTCGAGCAGGTTGAGCACCTGCTGGTTGGTGCAAGGGGCGTTCGAGAGCCGCACGGAATCGTTGCCGTTGCTGGCGACGACTTCCTCGGCCAAGGCGGGCGCGGCAGCGAGCACCGCCGCGCAAAGAAGAGCAAATCTCATGAAGAACTCCCAGGCGGTTGGACGCAACGACAGCGTTGCGCCTAACGCATGGTGCGCCCGGCGTGCTGGCTCTGCCTGTAGGACTCGCGCGCCACGCCCGGTCGTCGGCCATCGCGCGCCCGCGCAGGCGAAAGCTACTGTTAGCCCTCGTCGGCGCCGCCACTGCTGTCGCTGCTGTCACTGTTTGGTGCGTCGCCGTCTCTGAGCACCCCCGCTTTCTTGCCGCCGCGCCGCGCCGCTCCCTGGTTGCCGCGATTGCTCGAATGAGCCCGCTCCTGCGTGCCGGTGCCGCCGACGGCTTGCGCATTGGCTTCCTCGACGCTGAATTCGGATTCGGTGTCGGGCAGGTGGGTGTCACCGGTCATCTTGGTGTTGTCCTTCGGATGGGGCATGTTGAATTTCCTGTGAGTTGAACGAACACCCAATCTAGCTGCGGCCGGGCTGCCCCGGTGTAGGAGATTGTGAGATGCGTGGCTGAGGCTGCAAAATGCGCAGTCCACCAAAGGAATGTTCAATGCAATACCGTCCCCTCGGCCGCTCCGCCTTGATGGTCTCGCCCCTGTGCTTCGGCGGCAATGTGTTCGGCTGGACCGCCGACGAGCGCACTTCTTTTTCGCTGCTCGATGCGTGGGTCGATGCCGGCTTCAATTTCATCGACACCGCCGACGTGTATTCGCGCTGGGTGCCCGGGCACAGCGGCGGCGAATCCGAAACTGTGATCGGCCGCTGGCTGGCGCAAGGCGGCCGGCGCGACAAGGTGGTGATCGCCACGAAGGTCGGCTCCGACATGGGCGAGGGACGCACCGGGCTTGCGCCCGCGCGCATTCGCCAAGCCGTCGAGGACTCGCTGCAGCGCCTGCAGGTCGACTGCATCGACCTCTATCAGGCCCACCGCGACGACAGCGACACCCCGCTCGAAGACACGCTGGAGGCCTTCGCCGCCTTGATCAAGGAGGGCAAGGTGCGCGCGATCGGCGCGTCGAACTACAGCGCCGCGCGGCTCGCCGAAGCGCTGGAAACCAGCCGCCGGCTCGGGCTGCCTCGCTACGAAAGCCTGCAGCCGCTGTACAACCTGTATGACCGCGCCGTGTTCGAGCGCGAGCTGCAGCCCTTGTGCGTGAAGGAGGAGGTGGGCGTGATCAACTTCTATGCCCTCGCGGCCGGGTTTCTCACGGGCAAGTACCGCACACCCGACGATGCGAGCAAGAGCGCGCGCGGCGCGAACACCATCGCGCAATACCTGAATGAACGGGGATTGAAGATCGTCGCGGCACTGGATGAAGCCGCGCAGCGCACCGGCAGCACACCGGCGCGGGTGGCCGTCGCCTGGGTGATGGCTCAACCGGCCATCACCGCGCCCATCGCCAGCGCGACCACTCTGGCGCAATTGGACGACCTCGTGCAGGCCTCGCGCCTGAAGCTCGATGCCGGTGTGATGGCCCTGCTGGACGCCGCCAGCCGGGAAGGCTGAAGCCGGAGGGCCGCCGCGGCGACCCTGTTTCGCTTACTTGTCCATCGACTTGGAATTCTTCGAGTTCGAGTAAGCCTGGTCCATGCGCGCCTTGCGGTCGCTGTCCGACTTGTCCGAGCCCGCAGCGCCCATCGCGCGCGTGCTCCGGTTTTCGGGTTCCTGCTGGGCCGATTTGTCGGCGTTGTCGGTCGACTTCTTGCCGGCGTGGAGCTTCTCGCCGAGGCGATGGAAGGCTTGCTTGGTCTTGTCGACGATGCCGCCGCCCTTGGGCTGGCTGTCGTTGGCCGTGGCGGCGGCGCGATCCCCCGAGGCGGAGCTGTTGCGGTCGCCGGTGCTGCCGGAGCTTTGTGCGAAAGCCGTGCCGCAGGTCAGCGCGGCGACAGTGATGAGTGCTGCAATTTTCATGACGGTTCCCTTAGGAAAGAAAGTGTCCTATCAGAGCGCGCGCGGCCGTGTTGCAGTTGTCGGACAAGCCTGAAGACCGTCGTAGGAACGCTGGCCCTGCCTGCGGAGGGCCGATTCTCGCCGTCACGAAAGCTCAGGACCTGCGCCTTGCCAGCCAGGCCTCGACCGCGTCGCTGCCGCCGATCAGTTCGCCGTTCACGAACAGCTGGGGCACCGTCTTCACCTTGGCAATGGCGCCCAGCGCGCGCGAGCGCACCGCGTGCGGCAGATCGACTTCGGCATAAGGCACGCGGGCTTCGTTCAGCTGCTTCTTGGCCTTGGCGCAAAACGGACACCCTTGGCGCGTCAGCAACGCGATCTGGTCCGGCTGCTTGGCATTCGGATTCACGTACCGCAGCAGCGTGTCGGCGTCCGACACCTTGAACGGGTCGCCGGGCTCATCGGGCTCGATGAACATCTTCTCCACGATGCCGTCGCGCACCAGCATCGAGTAACGCCAGGAGCGCTTGCCGAAGTTCAGGTCGCTCTTGTCGACCAGCATGCCCATGCCTTCGGTGAAGGTGCCGTTGCCGTCCGGCAGCATGAAGATATTTTCGGCCTCCTGCTCGCGCGCCCATTCTTCCATCACGAACGGGTCGTTGACGGACACGCAGATCACCTGGGCCACGCCGTTTTCCTTGAAGACGGGCGCGAGCTCGTTGAAGCGCGGCAAGTGGGTGCTGGAGCAGGTGGGGGTGAAGGCGCCCGGCAACGAGAACACCGCCACCGCGCGGCCCTTGAAGAGTTTGTCGGTATCGGTTTCCTTCCAGTCGTCGTTCTGGCGGTAGCGGAATTTCACCTGGGGGACTGGTTGGCCTTCGTGCGATCTGAGTTGGGTCATGGGGGATCTCCGGGGTTGAAAGTTCTGCGTGATGCGAATCGGACAGGGAGCAAAGCATATGCCTGCCCGCGGACGCGTAGGCGCGGCCGTACCGGCGCTGTCACCGCGCACCTACCGGCGAAGCCCCAGCCGGCGTGCAGCATCGTGCAATGCAGACAGAAGACGAGCCAGCTGCGGTCTCCGCGTCGAACCTGGGCAAGCGCATCGGCGCGAGTGCCGGCGCGCTCGCGGGTGCTGCAGTCGGCACGGCCCTCAGCGGATCTGCCGGCATGCTTGCCGGCGCGGTGGCGGGGGCCATCGCCGGTGGGCTGATCGGGCGAGCGGTGGGCGAACATGTTGCGTCGAGCTCGGACACAGCGGGCAGCCGGCACAAGGTGGCCGGCGGTGTAGGCGCGTCCGGTGGCGCGGTCGCGGGCGCCGCGCTGGGTGCGATCGCGGGACCCGCTGGCATCGTGGCTGGCGCCGCGGTCGGCGCGGCCAGCGGTGACACGCTGGGACGCGGCACGGCGCAGCTCGTCCATCCGCGACCCGGAGACACGCCAGGCAAGCATGACCTGGCCGCCGGAACGGCGGCTGCGGGCGGCGCGATCGTCGGTGCTGTCATCGGATCGGTCGGCGGGCCGGCGGGATTGGCTGTCGGCGCGCGGGTCGGCGCGGTGGCGGGAGACCTTGCAGGACGCGAAGTCGCGGATGCGGCGAATCCGCCAGCGAATCCGCCAGCGGATCAGCCAGTCTCCCACGCTAGCCATCCGGCGCCGCCGGCAAACGAACGCTGAACTCGGCCCCCTTGCCGCTGCCTGCGCTGCGCGCCTGGACATTCCCGCCGTGCAGTTCCACCAGTTCCTTCACGATGGTCAGGCCGATGCCCAGTCCGCTCGGCACCAGGTCGGCGGCTTCGCGTTCCTGCGTGAACAGGTCGAAGATTCGCGGCAGCACGTCGGGCGCGATGCCGATGCCGGTGTCCTCGACGCGAAACACAATGTCGCGGCCCTCCTGGG
>JAQGMT010000130.1 GCA_028292185.1 Ramlibacter sp.
GTGGCGAAGCCCGTCCCCGCCAGCAGTTCGTATTCACGACAGCGCGCGACGCCATGCGGTGCGAAATCGCAGGGCGCGGAGGCGGGATGGCACATCAGCAGGTCGCCGTCGGCCACGACAGCAAGCCAGTGCCGCATGCTTCGCAGGTAAATAGCGGGGTCGGAGTCGAAGGCGTAGACGCCCAGCAGCCGGCGGTTCTGGCGCAATCCCTGCGCCTGCGCCTTTCGCTCCAGCCCCGCAGCACCCAATGCTTCAATCAAGCGCGCCTTCAGCGGTGCCGAGCCCGGGGGGCGGCGCGTGGAGCGAATCCACGGGCGAAATCCGCGTGCCGCGAGTACCTCGAGCAGGACGTCCCGCACGCCCGGCAGCTGGTGTACATGCTCGTGGCCGTCGACAAAGGCCGGCGGGCGCTGCATCTCGCTGACGAAGGCGTCAAGCTGTGCGTCGATCTCGAGGCGAAGGCGCAGCGCGTCCAAGGTCCCGCTGTGGCTGCGAAGGATCCATTCCGGCAACGATCGCCGCAGAGGCGCATGCAGCGGATGCTGCGTCAGATCCAGGTGCAGCCCCGCGTCCGTCTTCGCGGAATCGAGGGTTCGCAGTTCAACCGCGCCGCTGCGCCAGAACGGCGCACCCACCATGCAGCTGATGGCGCTGACCCGTCCGAGTCTCGCCAGGGTCAGCGCGCCCGCATTCACCTTGGGGTCGAGCCCGAAATCGTCAGCACACACGGCAAGCAGGCGCACCTCCGGCGCGGTGGCGGCGGCTTGCGGCACGCCGGCTTCGTCGCGGCGCGGGTCGGATGGCATCATGCCTAGGAGGCTGGCGGCAGGCCGCCCGCCTGCGCGCAGCCAACGCGCGTCTGTTGCGCGCTTGTTGCGGCCAAGCGCCACAAGCGCACATCGCCCTGGGCGGCAACGATCGCTTCGCGCTCGAGCATGGGGAACTGCGCCACGGACGCGGCGTCGCCCACGACCCAGGTCGTGACCGGTGTACACAGAACCGTTGATGCATCGCTGAAGGGCAGCAAGAGGGCCTTGCCCGCGGCAGGATCGAAGCGGCCGGCGTCGGCCAGCTCCTTGCGCCAGTTGTCGCGCTCTTTCACCGAAGCATCGTTCCAGTCGTCCATCACGATCACCGGGCGGCGCAGCGCAGCGTACACCGGTATGTCGAACCAATAGCCCTTGACGAACACAATGCGATCGCTGGGACCCGCCTGCCGCAAGGCCACCCCGATTGCCCGGCTGGAATGGAAGGGATTGAGAGCGCCGAAGGCGACGGCCGTGACGCAGGCGCCGACCGCGACACCCGTGCTGATGCGCCACCACAGCCGGAGCCGCCGGGACGGGAATTCTGCGCGCCCGAACGCCCCCGCCGCGAGCAACGCCAGCGGGAATGCGGCCGGGAAAATGTAGCCCACCAACTTGGATTGCGGTAGCGAGAAAAAGATCGTGACCACCAGCAGCCAAGTCCAGCACAGGCGGCGCAGCGCGGGAGTTACCGGCATCGGCTCGCTCACGGCCGCGCTGCCGGCGCCGCGGAACACCCAAAGAGACCACGGGAAGGCAAGCAGCAGCACCACCACGGGATAGAAGTACGCGGGCTGACGGTTGTTAAAGCCGCCTTGCGCAAAGCGCGCGAAATGCTGCACGTAGAAGAAGTACCAGGAGAATTCAGGGAACTGCCGCTGCATGAGCACGAACCAGGGTGCGACCACTACAGCGAACAGCAGCACGCCTGGCCACCATACGAGGGAGGGCAGGATACGCCATTGGCGTTGCAGCAGCAGCCAGGCGACGATCACTCCGCACGGCAGCACGATGCCGATCAAGCCCTTGGCCAGCACACCGAGCGCGGTGAACAGGTAGGCTGCCAGAAGTGTCGCCCGCGGCCTGTCGCCCCCGGCCAGGACAAGCGCGGCGTGGGCGAACGCAAGCACCGTCGCCGTGATGCATCCGGCCACCAGCATGTCAAGGTTCGCGAATTGCGCGCCGATGAACACCAGCACCTGCGTCGCGAGCGACACGAGTGCGAGGCGGCCGAACCGCTCCCCCTCCCAACGTCGCGCGAAAAGGTACAGGGCGGTCGCACCCGTCATCGCACCCAGCAAGGACGCGAGGCGTGCTGCCCATTCCACAGGGCCGGCCCACTGCATCGCTGCCGCCGTGATCCAGTAAAACAAAGGCGGCTTGTGGAAATAGGGCAGCCCGTCCAGGCGCGGGACCAGCCAGTCCCCGGTGGTCACCATACTCCACGCCACGCCGGCATAGCGCCCCTCGTCCGGCACGGCGAAGCCGCGCGCACTGAGGGTCACGGCCCACCAGGCGAACACCGCCAGCAGCGGCCACCAGGCAACGCGTCGAAACTGGCGAATCATGAACCGGGTATAAGGCCGCTGCCCTGGTCGCGCTTCACAACGAACAACGGCCGGCCCTTCACCTCCTCGAAGATGCGTGCCAGGTACTCGCCCATGATGCCCAGGAAAACCATTTGCAGCCCGAAGAAAAGCAGCAGCGTGACCACGATGGTGGTCCAGCCGGAGACTGCGTTGCCTTCCAGAAAGTAGGCGAGCGTCAGATAGCCCCCGTAGCCGAACCCTGCCAGCGCGAACACAGTTCCCAGCGCGCCGACAATGCGCAAGGGCCAGCTGGTGAACGCAGTGAGGCCGCTGAAAGACAGGCTTAACAGCCGCCAGACACTGTAGTGGCTCGCGCCGTGACGGCGGGCCGGCGGGTCGTACGGCACGGCGACCGCATGAAAGCCGATCCAGGCGTAGAGGCCCTTCATGAATCGCGTGCGCTCCGGCATCGCGAGCAGCGCGTCCACCGCCCGCCGATCCAGCAGCCGGAAGTCGCCGGCGCCTTCCGGCACCTTCACCCGCTCGAACCAGTTCAGCAAGCGGTAGAAGGCGCGTGTGCCCGTGCGCTTGACCAGCGACTCGTCGCGCCGGTGCGAGCGCACCGCGTACACCATGTCCGCGCCTGCCCGCCAGTGGGCCACCATGTCGGGGATCATTTCCGGCGGATGCTGAAAGTCGGCGTCCATCAGAACCACGACGTCTCCCACCGCGGCCTGCAAGCCGGCCGTGAGGGCCGCTTCCTTGCCGAAATTGCGCGAGAGCTCGATGGCGCGAAAGCCCGGACACTCGGCCCAGTCACGCATCGCCGCGGGTGTGCCATCGGTGCTGCCGTCGTCCACCAGCACCACTTCCCAGTGCGCAGCGATGGTGCACAGGATTTCATGCAATATCGGAAGCAGCAGGCCGAGGTTACCCGCCTCGTTCCGGCAGGGGATCACGCACGAGAGGCTGACCGGCCGGGACCGGTCCCAGCGCGGGTGTAACTGCAAGGGTAATTCGCGGGCCGAGTTCATATTGCGCCCATTGTTGGCAGCCCAACCTTTCAGCCAGATTGCAATGGGCCGCCGCCCGGCGATGTATTTGTCATTCAGAAGCGCGCGGCGCCGGCGGTGGCAGGGAACCGGAACACAAAGCGCGCACCCCGCGTGACGCTCGCGTCCAGCAGCACCTCGGACCGGTGCAGGACCGCGATTTCCTTGACTATCGCCAATCCCAGGCCGGTACCTTCGCCGACCGTACCCTCCCCCCGCACGAAGCGCTCGAAAACCTTGTCGCGATCCTGAAGACGGATGCCGGTGCCGGAATCGGTGACGCTGATGGACGGCGGCTCGACTCCGACCGCAAGCTCGATCCACCCGCCGGCGGGCGTGTAACGCATGGCGTTGTCGATGAGGTTTCCCAGAGCCTCCCTCAGCAGATCGGGCTGGCCCAGCACGATCACGCTTGGGCGCACAGGCACCAGCTCCAGCGCGATTCCGCGCGCAATCGCGGCGTCCATGTAGGCCTCGCCCACCTCCCGGGCGATCGCCACCAGGTCGGCAGGTACGAGCGGGATGTTTCCGCGCCCCGCCGGATCGAGCCGGGCCAGCGACAGCAGCTGCTGCACCAGGCGCGCAGTGGCTTGCGTCGTGGTCTCCAGGCCGGCGAGCGCCTTGCGGGTGCTCTCCAGGTCGGGGCACTCGGCTGCGCGCGCCAGCGCGAGTTGCAGACCCGCGAGCGGCGTGCGCAGCTGGTGGGCGGCAGTGGAGGCGAACTGCCGCTCGCGCAGCAGGAGTTCGCGCACGCGTCCGAGCAAGTCATTCAGTGCAACCGCGAAGGGCCGAAGCTCACGCGGGACATCCTCGGCGGGAATGGCTTCGAGCGAAGCGTGGGAGCGCTCATTCCACTGGGCCGCCATGCTCTCGAGCGGCTGCACGGTGCGTCGCACCGCCGTACCGACGGCGAAGGCGGCGAGCAGCACCAATGCCCCCACGGGCGCGAGCACGAGCAGCAGGGACTGGGCCGCTTGATCACGCTTGGCGTGCGTTTCCGCCACCATCACCACCGTCGGTTCACCGGGCCCTGGGACCTGGACCGAACCGATGCGAACCCTCCTGCCGCCGATCACACCGCCATAGGCGCGGGCCCCGGCGCCATAAGAATCGGTGCCAACGCCGTTCAGCGGAACGCCACGGTCGCCGATAAGGTGCCGCCCTCCCTGAACCACTTCGAACGACACGCGGTCCTCGATGTCGTAGCGGAGCATGGACTCGGCCTGCGGCGACAACTCGACGACGGCGCGTCCGGCCTCGAACCGTACCTGGTCGGCCAGAGAGCGCGCCGCATCCAGGAGCCAGCGATCGAAGACCTGTTCAACCAACTCAGATGCGTTGTATGCCGTCGCGGCGCCGGTCAGCAGCACGATGCCCAGCACCGGCAACAGCAGGCGCCGCAAAAGGTCGCGTTGCAGCCAGCGGCCCCCGCCCTTGTTCATGCCTGGGCGCCGGGGGCGCTCTCTGGTAAGAGCCGGTAGCCGAAGCCACGCACCGTCACGATGGACGCGCCCGAGCCCGCCAGCTTGCGCCGCAGCCGTGAGATGTACACGTCGATGGCGCTGTCGCCAAGCTCCACGTTGCGCTCGGCAAGTACCTCCACGATGAAACGGCGCGCGACCAGGCGCGGAGCGCGCCGCATCAGCAAGCCAAGTACCTCGAATTCGCGCGGCTGCAAATCCAGCGGCTCCCCCGCCAGGAAGACCTGGCGCTCGTCGCGCAACCACAGCAGCTGCCGAAACTCGACGCGGTCGCCGCTCAGGGATCCCGAGCGGCGCTGCAGCGCCTCGATACGCGCATCAAGTTCCTCGGCAGAAAAGGGCTTCACCAGGTAATCGTCGGCCCCGCGTCGCAGTCCTTCGACGCGGTCCGTGACGCGATCGCGCGCGGTGAGCGCAATGACCGGGGTGTGCCGGTCGTGCATGCGGAACCGCTCCAGCCAGGCCAGGCCGTCGCCATCCGGAAGGTGCAGGTCCAGCACGATCACGTCCGGTCTCAGGCGGCCGGCCGGGCCTTCGGCCGCGCGCAGCGTGGAACAGGCGTCCAAACCCCAGCCTTTGGATTGCCACCGCCAGGTCAGCTCCCGCGCGATGGCTTCGTCGTCTTCGATGAGGAGGATGTGCATGTGGCGACCGGCTGCCGGCAGGCCTGCTGATAGGTGACTGCAAGGTTGCACAGCTAGTGTACCGACCCAATGACTCCGCCGCACCGCGTCCCAAGCTTCGTTGCCGTCGGCTGCACCGCAGCCGCAGTCCACTTCAGTGTCGTCCTGCTGTTGGTTGCCTGCGCCGCCGTCGCCCCGCTCGCCGCGAACGTAGCGGGCTGGTTGACCGCGTTCGTCGTATCTTTTCTGGGCCAGAGGCGATTCACGTTCCGCGCGCACGCGGCGCCCGCGTGGCCGGCACTGTGGCGCTACTTCCTTCTCTCGCTGGGCGGCTTTGCCGTGAACGAAGCGGGATACGCCGCCTTGCTGCGCTGGACACACATTCCC
>JAQGMT010000140.1 GCA_028292185.1 Ramlibacter sp.
GCCAGCAACGCTTCCACCGCTTGCTGCAATGGCTCCAGGAAAGCGGCGAAGCCCGGCGCGTCGGCGGCTTCCCAGGCCAGGCTGCGCTCGGTCATCTGATCGAGCAGCCGCCGCGCGGGATGTTTGCGATCGCTGAAAAAACGGGGGTCGGCCAGCGCCAGGCGCAGCAAGGCAGGCTCGAGGTCGCGCACGGTCTGCTGCACCGGCGGCAGCAGGCGCGTGTCGCTGGCAATGTTCTCCACCATCAGCTTCACGACTTCGAGTCCCAGCGCCTGGCCGGCGGTGGGAGCGAGATGCGGCGCCTCCAGCGTGGCGCCCGCCGGGCTTGCCTCCGATGGCTTGTCGCGGCGCTGCTTGAGCCGCGCCATCACCTTGTCCACCTGCTTCATTTCCTGCAGCACTTCGAATGCGGCCGGCATCGTGGGGGAGAACTCGGGCGCTCGCTCGGAGGCCGCCGGAGTGTCGGGCGGATCGGGCTGGTCGAATTCGCCGGCGAGCAGGCGCCGCAATTCGCTCAGGGTCAGGAGGCTTGCCTGCGTCGCCGCCGGCGTGTCGCCGGATGGCCCGCGAGGCGTTTCGGTCTCGGCATTGGACACGACCTTGAAGCGGGCTTCGACCAGCCCTTGCGAGCGCAGCATGGTGCACAAGTCGCGATACACGAGCGCCAGTTCCGGACCGAGCGCTTCGCCCATGTGCTGCATCCAGCGCGTGCGCACCGACGGCGGCACCGGGCTTTGCAGCGTCACCGTGCGCAGGCTGCGCACGTAGGTTTCGGGACGCAAGGGGTTGCGCTCGCTCTGCACGTTCTTCAATCCCTGCACGGCACAGATCAGGGCGGTGAGCTCCGTCAATTCGGCTTCGACCTGCGACATGACGGCCTGCTGCGTGCGCAGCAGCTCCACGCTCTCGTGCATCTGGTCCTCGCCCATCAGCTCCAGCGAGTCGAACGTCAGCGCCCCGGATTTGCGCGGTGCGCCGCCGATCGCCTGGGCGAATTCGGCCAGCAGCGCCTGCGGATAGGCTTCGCACAAGGCACCTTCGTGCTTGACCAGGGTGCGCCAGGTTTCCGTCAGCAGCTTGCGCTCGCGATCGTCGAACGCCGCGAGCGCGCGCCGCGGCAAGGATTCGCCGGCCCGCGCCACCAGGCGCTGCATCAGCGTGCGCCCCTGTGCCGCGGCCTCTTTCATGCAGGCCCGATACAGAGCCTGATAGGAGATGTTCTGAGGGGCCGTGGACATGGTTGGCTCTCTGGTTGGCGGGCGACCGCGAAGGCCAAAAGCGCGAGGACCTTGGCGCGCCCGCCTACGAACTGCTGTGGCAGCGCAAGTTTAAGCTGGCCTGATCATCCATCAAACCGGAGCAAGCCATGGCAAACCCTTTGTTGGGCCAGATCTTGGGCAGCGTCTTCGCCAACACCATCGGTGCGCGCGCGCGCAGCGGACCCGCCGCGACGAATTCCGGAGCCTCCGGCGGCGGGCTCGGGGATTTGTTGGGCGGCATGTTGGGGCGGGGCAACGCATCGCTCGGCTCCGGGCGCGGCGGTTCCGCTTTCGGCGGCCGCGGCGCGCTGGTGGCGATGCTGCTGCCTTTCGCGATGCAGTGGGTCCAGCGCAACGGAGGTCTGGGCGAGGTGCTCAAGCGCTTTCAGCAAAAGGGCTACGGCGATCACGCGAATTCCTGGGTCTCCACCGGGCCGAACCGGATGCTGGACTCCCAAGCGGTGCACGAGGTCGTGGGTCAGGACGAACTTGCGCGCCTGTCGCAACAACTCGGCGTGCCGCAGGAGGAAGTGGCCGGCGGGTTTGGGGAGATCCTGCCCGAGATGGTCGATCAGCTGACGCCGGATGGCCACGTCACGCCTGAAGCCGACCAAGCCCTGGATGCCGGCCAATCGGAATTAAACCGGGAACTCAGCCAGCTCACCACCGACGCGGGAATGTAATAGGTGGCCGCCGCAGGCCGGCCGCCCCGCGCAAGATCAGCGGCCGCTCTGCGGTCCGCTTGGATCGCGCGCACTTGAGGACGCGACGAAAGTCGCCGTCACTTGAGCGCCTTGAAGCGCATGCGCTTGGGCTTGGCGCCCTCTTCACCGAGGCGCCGCCGCTTGTCCGCTTCGTATTCCTGGTAGTTGCCGTCGAAGAAGGTCCATTGGCTGTCGCCTTCGGCTGCCAGGATGTGCGTGGCAATGCGATCGAGGAACCAGCGGTCGTGGCTGATCACCATCACGCTGCCGGCGAATTCGAGCAGCGCGTCTTCCAATGCGCGCAGCGTTTCCACGTCCAGGTCGTTGGACGGCTCGTCCAGCAGCAGCACGTTGCCGCCGGCGATCAGCGTTTTTGCCAGATGCAGCCGTCCGCGTTCGCCGCCGGATAGCGTGCCGACACGCTTTTGCTGGTCGCCGCCATTGAAGTTGAAGCGCCCCGCATAAGCGCGGCTGGCCATCTGGAACTTGCCGACGTTCAGGATATCGAGGCCGCCGGAAATGTCCTCCCACACCGTCTTCTGATTTTCCAGTTCGTCGCGATGCTGGTCGACGAAGGCCATCTTCACCGTGGAGCCGACCACCACCTGGCCGCTGTCCGGTTGCTCCTTGCCGCCGATCATCTTGAACAGCGTCGACTTGCCGGCGCCGTTCGGGCCGATGATGCCGACGATGGCGCCCGGCGGAATCGTGAAACTGAGGTTGTCGATCAGCAGCCGATCGCCGAAGGATTTGCTGACGTTGTGGAATTCGATCACCTGCTGGCCGAGGCGGTCGGCCACGGGGATGAAAATCTCCTGCGTCTCGTTGCGCTTCTGGTATTCGACGTCGCTCAATTCCTCGAAGCGGGCCAGCCGCGATTTGCTCTTGGCCTGGCGCGCCTTGGGGTTCTGGCGCGACCACTCCAGTTCCTTTTTCAGCGCCTTGGCATGGGCCTCCTCGCCTTTTTGCTCCTGGGCCAGGCGGTCACCCTTTTGTTCGAGCCAGGTGCTGTAGTTGCCCTTCCACGGAATACCGTTGCCGCGGTCAAGCTCCAGGATCCATTCGGCCGCGTTGTCCAGGAAATAGCGGTCGTGGGTGATGGCCACCACCGTGCCGGGAAAGCGCGTGAGAAAAACTTCCAGCCATTCGACGCTTTCGGCGTCCAGGTGGTTGGTGGGCTCGTCCAGCAGCAGCATGTCGGGCTTGGACAGCAGCAGGCGGCACAGCGCGACACGCCGCTTCTCGCCGCCCGAAAGCACGCCGATCATCGCGTCCCAGGGCGGCAGGCGCAAAGCGTCGGCGGCGATTTCAAGCTGGTGCTCGGAGTCGGTGCCGGCGGTGGCGATGATCGCCTCGAGGCGCGCCTGTTCCGCGGCGAGCGCATCGAAGTCCGCATCGGGCTCGGCATACGCGGCGTAGACCTCTTCGAGCTTGGCTTTGGCGGCGAACACCTCGCCCATCGCCTCCTCCACGCTCTGGCGCACTGTGTGATCGGGATTGAGCTTGGGCTCCTGCGGCAGGTAGCCGATGTCCAGGCCGGGCATCGGCGTGGCTTCGCCTTCGTATTCCTTGTCGACGCCGGCCATGATCTTGAGCAGCGTGGACTTGCCGGAACCGTTCAGGCCCAGCATGCCGATCTTGGCGCCGGGGAAAAACGAAAGTGAGATGTCCTTGAGGATGTGTCGCTTCGGCGGAACGATCTTGCCGACGCGGTTCATCGTGTAAACGTACTGGGCCATGGGTCTTTTCAATGGATTGCGATTGCTAAGGCACGATTATCCCCGTCCCCCGGGCCTTGCGCCCGTGAGGGGCCTGCTCAGCAGCGCCGGCGCCGAAGGGATGCGATCATTGGCCATGTTTTCAGTCATGTTCGAAGTTCATCCCCGGGCGGGCCGGTTCGACGACTACCTGGCCCTGGCCGGGCGGCTCAAACCCATCTTGGAGCGGATCGACGGCTTCGTGGACAACGAGCGCTTCGAAAGCCTGGCGCGGCCCGGCTGGCTGCTTTCGCATTCCACCTGGCGCGACGAAAAATCCGTCGTGCGCTGGCGCACGGAAGGCGAACACCACGGTGTGCAGGAACAAGGCCGTGCCGAAATATTCGAGGACTACCGGCTGCGCGTCGGCGAGATCGTCGCCGACAGCGCGCCTCCTGCAGGAATGAAGCTGGTGGAGCAGCGGCTCGACGAAACGGAGACCGGCGCGGCCAAGCTGGCTACCTTGACCGAGATCGTGACATCGCAGGCGCAGGCTTCGGCCAACGGCGCCGGCTTGTCGGCGGCTGCCGCGGGGCTGGATCTCTCGCACCCCGACCTGGTGGAGTACGAGATCTTCAGGAGCATTTACCGGCCGGGGAAATTCGCGTTGCTGGCAGGATGGAAATCCGCCGCTGCCGGGCTGGCGTGGCGGCCGCGCGCCGGCGACGCAAGCTTCGAACTGCGTCATCGCGCGATCCGGGTGGTGCGCCACTACGGCATGTTCGACCGGCGCGAATCTCCGCAATTCCATGCGCCGGCGAGCCGGCGGAACCAGCCCGCCTAAGGCTTGCCGTCCAGGCTGTTCCTCAACGCGGCCTGCGCCACCTGGTCGAGCGCCTCGTCCACCACGTTGCGCTCGGCCACCACCTTGATCAGGCCCTGGGCGCGCAATCGATCCAGCGTGCGGCGCGACATCGAATGGGCGGAGCCGCCCAGCGACGTGAACATGAACAGCGTCGCGTGCGGGCTGGCCCAGGTGAGTTGGGCCCGGATCCATTCATCCTTGACCATGAGCTCGACCCACGAGCCGGTCTTCATGTCGCCGGCGCGCGCAGGCGCGCTGGGTTCTTCCTGCATCGCGTCGGGGCTGGCCGCTTGCTGCGGCGCCAAGGCGTCGCTGTCGACGTAGCCGGATTCCTGGGCTTCGCGGCTGTCCAGCCAAAGCTCGGCGGCGTCGACGGCGCTGTCGCTGAATTCCGAATGCTGCGCCTCGACTTCGTCGGCCGCGGCCTTGCTGATCGCGTCGCGCCCTTCGTGCACGGCAGCCCGATGGATGGTGATGAGGTTGTTGAAGAAGCGCGCGGTGAGTTCCGGCGGGTATTCGATGCGGTCCAGGCCTTCGCGCAGTTTGGCCAGCAGGCTGGGAATCATCTGCACCAGGCGGCGGGCGCGGCCGCGTGTGGCAGTGCTCTTCTGCACGCTCCACACCAGGTCGTCCACCATTTCCCGATAGCCGTACGGGTCGTCCGAGCCATCGACGCAACTGAGCTGTGCCTCGGCCACCACCTGGGCCCACGAGTTCTTCAGGAAATCGCTGACGAAGTCGGCGACTTCCAAGCCCTCGGCTTGAAGGGCGAATTCAGCGGCGAGTTTCTGGGCCAGCAGGTTGCGCTGCTCTGCGTGCAGCAAGGCCCGCGCGGCGTCTTCGCGACGCTGCAGCAGCACCTGGTCGTGGTCGGTCCACTGGTCCTGCAGGTGGTCCATCAACTCGCCGAAGGTGTCCGCATCCACCACCTTGCTGCCGAGCCAGCGCACCGAGTCTTCCACGGTCAGGAGAAAGCGCCGCCAACCGGGATCCTGCTCGTCCGAGAACGCCAGGCTGCGCTGCGTGATGCGGTCGAGGAACTGCCGCGCCGGATGGGTGCGGTCGCTGAAGAAGCGCGAATCCTGCTCGGCCAGCTTGAGCACCGCCGGCTCCATCGCTTTCAACTGCCGCTTGAAATCGGGCAACAGGCGCTTGTCGGCCGCCAGGTTGTCGAACATCAGGCGCACCACTTCTTCGCCCAGTTGCAGGCCCATGCGCGGTGGCGCGGATTCGTTGGCCGCTGGCGGCGCGGGCTGGGCCAGCATATCCACCGGCGGGGCGGGCGGCGCCGTCGCCTTGGGCCGCTGTTCGAGCTTGTGCACCAGGGCGTCGACCTGCTTCATCTCCTGCAGCATCGCCATCGACGCGGGCATCGTGTGCAGGAAGTCTTTCACCGGCTTTTGCGCGTCGAAGTCGCCGGCGAGCAGCTTGCGCAGCCGGTCCAGCGTGAGCAGTGTCTTGCTCATGGCGTCGGCCACCGGTGCGCCGGTGGCCCCGCCGACTTTGTTCAGCCGGCCGCCCAGGGGACCCGCCGGCTCGACGCCGCTGCTGCGCAACCAATCGGACAATTCGCGGTACAGCTTGCGCAGGTTGGCGCCCATCAATCCGGCCGCCGGGGCAATCAGCGCCTCGCGCACCGTGGCATCCGGCACGTGGACGGACAGGCAGTGCTGCAAGGCGCGCACGAACACGTCGGGCCGCAAAGGATTGAGGCCGGGCTGGATGGTGCGCCAGCCGAGCAAGGTGCTCATCAGAGCGTCCAGCGCGGGAAGCACATCCTCCACGGCGGTCATCACTTCCTGCTGGGCGCGCGCCACTTCAATGCTCTGGTCCAGCTCGGAGTCCTCGAACAAGCGCAAGTCTTCGAAGCGCAGCAGTTCCGTATGCACCTGGTCCTTGCCGCCGCCTTCATAGACGAGGCGCGTCAGTTCGTCCCGGTAGCAGGCGGTGACCGCCTCGGCCTTGTCGGACAAATGCTGGATGGTCAGCTTGGTGCCGGGCAGCTGGAAGCCGGCGATCCGCCGGGCGTTGGCCGGCATTGCCGCGGCGACCAGGCCCGTGAGGACGTCGCTGATCAACAGGTTCGCTTGCTGCAGCAAAGCGACCAGGCAGTCGTTCAGCGACGGCTGGAAAGCGCTGGGGTCGTCGGAGACGCCGAGTCGAAGCTTCAGCAGGTTGGCCATGGAATGTGGGTGAGCGAGCCAATTATCTGCCGCCATGGTTGAGCTGCGCCAGTGTTTTGCCCCGGGAAGCGTCCCGCCCGCGGGGCAAATGCGACAGCGGCGCCCCATTTCTGGCGGGAACCTGACCATCGTGAGACAATAGGGCTGTTGCGGACTCCAGTTGCCCGCAACCTCAGCAACTCGCTGGGGACTAATCCGGCTTCCATGCGAGGCCGGGCCGCTCCCACCTTTGAACCCCATCTGCCTTTGACTGGCTCGGTGCTGCGCACCGTACAGGCCGATTCCCAAGCGCCACGGATGGCGCACATTAAATGACATTTGACGAACTGAACCTGGCACCCGCCATTCTCAAAGCCGTGCGTGAGCAAGGCTACGAAATCCCCACCCCGATCCAGGCCCAGGCGATTCCCGCCGTGCTCGAGGGGCATGACCTCCTCGGCGGCGCCCAGACCGGCACCGGCAAGACCGCCGCCTTCACCCTGCCGATGCTGCACAAGCTGACGATGGGCCACAGCAAGACCAACAAGTTCGGCAAGGACGGCATCGCCGCCCTCGTGCTCACGCCCACGCGTGAACTCGCGGCGCAGGTGGAAGAGTCCATCCGCACCTACGGCAAGTACCTCCAGCTCACGTCCACCGTGATCTTCGGCGGTGTCGGCATGAACCCGCAGATCGCCAAGCTCAAGGCGGGCGTCGACATCCTGGTGGCCACGCCCGGCCGCCTGCTCGACCTGCAAGGGCAAGGCATGTTGGACCTGTCCACCGTCGAGATGCTCGTGCTCGACGAGGCCGACCGCATGCTCGACATGGGCTTCCTGCCCGACGTGAAGAAGATCCTTGCGCTGATGCCGAAGGAAAAGCAGAGCCTGTTGTTCTCGGCGACGTTCAGCGATGAAATCCGCGAACTGGCCGACCGCTTGCTGCGCAACCCGCAGAGCATCCAGGTCACGCCGCGCAATTCCACCGTGCAACGCATCACGCAGGTGGTGCACCCGGTCGGACGCGGCAAGAAGAAGCAGCTGCTGGCCCACATCATCCAGGAACACGACTGGAGCCAGGTGCTGGTGTTCACGCGCACCAAGTTCGGCGCCAACAACGTGGCCGAGTTCCTGACCAAGAACGGCATCCAGGCGATGGCCCTGCACGGCAACAAGAGCCAGTCGGCGCGCACGCAGGCGCTGTCCGGCTTCAAGAGCGGCGACATCCGTGCCCTGGTTGCCACCGACATCGCGGCGCGCGGCATCGACATCGACGAGCTGCCGCATGTGGTGAACTACGAGATCCCGAACGTGCCGGAAGACTACGTGCACCGCATCGGCCGCACCGGCCGTGCCGGCAACGAAGGCGCTGCGGTGAGCTTCGTGTGCATGGACGAAGAAGGCTGGATGCAGGAAATCGAGCGCTTCACCAAGCAGCGCATTCCCTCGGTCGTGGTTCCGGGCTTTGAAGCCGAGCCCGGCGAGCACGGCGAGCCCATCGCCATGGGACGCCAGACGATCTGGGGCGGCGCCGGCAAGCCGCCGAGCCGCGACGTGATGATGGCCGCGGCCAAGGCCGCACGCCAGGAAATGATGACCCGCATCCGCGACAACAAGGCCGCCGACGGCGAGCGCGGTTCGCGCAACGGTGCAGCCCGGCCCAGGCCGGCGCAAGGACAGCGCAGCGCAAGCGGCAACGGAAATGGCAATGGCAATGGCGCACGCAACGGCAATGCCCCGCGTGACGGCAACGGTGCGCGCAATGGCAATGCCGGACGCAACGGCAATGGCAACGGCAACGGCGCACCGCGGCAAGGCGCGCGGCCGCCGCAGCAGAGTCGCCCCGCGAACGGCTATCCGCAACGCAACGACGAAGATGGACAGCCGCGCGATGGCGCGCACAATAGTTCCAGTCCCTTCGTGCAGCGCGACGCACCTCCTGAACACACCGATGGCCAACCCAACCCCTTACGCACCAGCGTCGACAGCATGGGCGGGCGCGGGCGCCGCGGCAACGGCAATGGCGGCGGCCGGTCGAACCGTGGTGGTGGCGGGGGCTTCGGGCCTCGTGGGCCGGGAAATCCTGCAAGGACTTTTGGCCGATGAATCCGTGGCGGCGGTCCACACGCTGGGCCGCCGCGAATTGCCTTTCGAACATCCCAAACTGACCCAGCACCGGGTCGATTTCAAGGCCTTGCCCGCGCTGCCTCGCGTGGGCGAGGCCTTTGTCGCTTTGGGCACCACCATCAAGGTGGCGGGCAGCCAGGAGGCGTTTCGCGCGATCGATTTCGATGCCGTGCTCGCGGCGGCTAAAGCCGCGAAGGCCGCCGGCGCCAAGCGCCTCGGCGTGGTCAGCGCGATGGGTGCGAACCGCGGCTCGCGGATCTTCTACAACCGCGTCAAAGGTGAAATGGAAGAGGCATTGTCGGCGCTCGGCTTCGAAACGCTGGTGATCGCGCGGCCCTCGTTCCTCGCCGGTGACCGGGAGGCACTCGGCCAGCCCTTGCGCTCGGGCGAGAAATTTGCCCTCAACATCTCGCGCTGGCTGGCGCCGCTGGTGCCCGTCAATTACGGCTCGGTTTCCGCGAAGTCGGTCGCGCGCGGGCTGCTGGAAACGGTGCCGGCCGGTTCCGGCCGCTGCGTGTTGCTGTCGGGCGAGTTGCGCGAGTTCTGAACGCGACCTGATGCGCGCAGGCAGCACTCGAGGTGCCGCCATAATGTTGGCGAACAGCAGGATTTCCCAATGAGCAGCACCCCCAGGAAAAAACAACCGAGCGAATTGAGGAGCCAGCAGTGGTTCGGGCGCCTCGACCGCGACGGCTTCGCGTACCGCAGCTGGGTCAAGGGCAAGGGCGTGCCGCACGACCAGTTCGACGGCCGTCCCGTGATCGGAATCTGCAACACGTTCAGCGAACTGACGCCCTGCAACTCGCATTTCCGCACGCTGGCCGAACAGGTGAAGATCGGCGTGTATGAGGCTGGCGGCTTTCCGCTGGAATTTCCCGTGATGTCGCTCGGCGAGACCCTGTTGCGGCCGACTGCCATGCTGTACCGCAACCTCGCCAGCATGGACGTCGAGGAAAGCATCCGCGGCAATCCGATCGACGGCGTC
>JAQGMT010000143.1 GCA_028292185.1 Ramlibacter sp.
TACGACATCCAGCGCCAGGGCGGCGTGGAGAAGATCGGCGAATTCATCAAGCAGGTGAAGGACAAGAACTCCGGCATCAAGCTGATGGGCTTCGGCCATCGCGTGTACAAGAACTACGATCCGCGCGCCAAGCTGATGCAGGAGACCTGCAAGGAAGTGCTGGGCGAGCTGGGCCTGCACAACGACCCGCTGTTCAAGCTGGCGATGTCGCTGGAGAAGATCGCGCTGGAAGACGAATACTTCGTTTCGCGCAAGCTCTACCCCAATGTCGACTTCTACTCGGGCATCGTGCAGCGCGCGATCGGCATCCCGGTCGGCCTGTTCACCGCGGTGTTCGCCGCGGCCCGCACGGTGGGCTGGATTGCCCAGCTCAACGAAATGATCGGCGACCCCGAGTACAAGATCGGCCGTCCGCGCCAGCTGTTCACCGGCTCCCCCAAGCGCGAGGTGAAGCCCATCGGCCAGCGCTGATCGCCCCTTCCGGCAAGCCTGTCATCGCGCTTTGCGATGACAGGCTTTTTCTTTTAGAGGGAAAATCGGGTTTTCACCATCGCAACCTGCGATGGCCTCTCCTGTGAAACCCTCAGACCGCAACTTCGCCCGTCGTATCGACCTCACTTCGCTGCAACTCTTCGTGGCGGTGTGCGAGCTCGGCAGCATCGGCAAGGCGGCTGAGCGCGAGTTCATCGCCGCGTCGGCCGTCAGCAAGCGGCTGTCGGATCTGGAAGCGACCCTGGAGACGCCTCTTCTTTATCGCCACACTCGCGGCGTGGACCTGACGCCGGCCGGCGAGAGCTTGCTGCATCACGCCCGATCGGTGCTGTTCAGCCTGGAAAAAATGCAGGGCGAGCTCAGCGAATACGCGGACGGCGTGAGGGGGCACGTGCGGATTCACGCCAGCATCTCCGCCATCGTGCAATTTCTGCCCGAGGACCTGGGCGCATTCATCAAGGAGCACGGCCAGGTGAAGATCGACCTGGAGGAGCACCTCTCCACGGAAATCGTGCGGGCCGTGCAGGAAGGCGCCGCCGACCTCGGAATTTGCAATGCCGATGTGCTGGCGAACGGGCACGAGCTGCAGGCCCTGCCTTATCGCGAAGACCAGCTGGTGCTGATCGTTCCGCGCCGCCATCCGCTGGCGCGCCGCAAGGCCGTGGCCTTCGAGCAAACGCTGGAATGCGATCACGTCGGCCTGCACACGAACAGCTCGATCTACATCGCCATGCGCGAGGCCGCCGCCGCCGCGGGCCGAACGATCAAGCTGCGCATTCACGTCACCGGCCTGGACGCGATGTGCCGCATGATCCACAACGGCCTGGGCGTCGGCGTGATGCCGCTGCGCGCATTCGAGCTGATGCAGGGTGTCGGCGAGCTCGAAAGCGTGGTCTTGACCGACGCTTGGGCGCGCCGCCGCATCGAGCTGGTGGCCCGCGATTTCTCGACCTTGCCGCTGACGGCCCGGCTGCTGGTCGACCACCTCACGGCGCCGCTGGAAGTCGCGCACGCGGCCGCCGCCGCATAAAATTAACGCAAACCGGAACATCATGGGCAGAACCCTTTACGACAAGATCTGGGACGAGCACGTCGTCCACACCGAAGAGGACGGCACCGCCATCCTCTACATCGACCGCCACCTGGTTCACGAAGTGACCAGCCCGCAGGCGTTCGAAGGCCTGCGCGAGACCGGACGCAAGGTCTGGCGCGTCAGCTCGATCGTCGCCACCGCCGACCACAACACGCCCACGACGGGCTGGGAACGCGGCTACGACGGCATCAGCGATCCGATCAGCAAGGAGCAGATCACCACGCTGGACAAGAACATGGGCGAGTTCGGCGCCGCCGCCTACTTTCCCTTCCTGTCCAAGCGCCAAGGCATCGTCCATGTGATCGGCCCTGAGCAAGGCGCCACGCTGCCCGGGATGACGGTGGTCTGCGGCGATTCGCACACCTCGACGCACGGCGCCTTCGGCGCGCTGGCGCACGGCATCGGCACCAGCGAGGTGGAGCACGTGCTCGCCACGCAGACCCTGCTGGCCAAGAAGGCCAGGAACATGCTGGTCAAGGTCGAAGGCAAGCTGGCGCCGGGCGTCACCGCCAAGGACATCGTGCTGGCGATCATCGGCCGCATCGGCACTGCCGGCGGCACCGGCTACACCATCGAGTTCGCCGGTTCGGCGATCCGTGCCCTCAGCATGGAAGGCCGGATGACCGTGTGCAACATGGCGATCGAGGGCGGCGCACGCGCGGGCCTGGTCGCGGTGGACGACAAGACCATCGACTACCTGAAGGGCCGGCCGCTCGCGCCCGGCTACGACGTGAAAACCGGCCGCTTCGTCGGCGGCCCCGAATGGGACCAGGCGGTGGCGTACTGGAAGGCGCTGCAGAGCGACGCCGACGCGAAATTCGACACCGTGGTGGAGTTGGACGCCGCGGCGATCATTCCGCAAGTCACCTGGGGCACCTCGCCCGAAATGGTGCTGGGCGTGGACAGCCGCGTGCCCGATCCCGACCGCGAAAAAGACCCGAACAAGCGCGGCGCGATCGAACGCGCGCTGACCTACATGGGCCTGCAGCCCGGCAAGGCGCTGGCCGACATCTACGTGGACAAGGTGTTCATCGGTTCGTGCACCAACAGCCGCATCGAAGACATCCGCGAGGCGGCCGCGCTGGTCAAGAAGATGGGCCTGAAGGTCGCCAAGAACGTGAAGCTCGCCATGGTGGTGCCCGGCTCGGGACTGGTGAAGGACCAGGCGGAGCGCGAAGGCCTGCACGAAATCTTCAAGGCCGCGGGCTTCGAGTGGCGCGAGCCCGGCTGCTCGATGTGCCTGGCGATGAACGCCGACCGGCTGGAGCCGGGCGAGCGCTGCGCCTCCACCAGCAACCGCAATTTCGAGGGCCGCCAGGGCGCCGGCGGCCGCACGCACCTGGTCAGCCCCGCCATGGCCGCAGCGGCGGCCGTGCATGGCCACTTCGTCGACGTCCGGAAACTTTAAGGAGAGAGCACGGCCTGCTTCGCAGCCGTGAACTTGATATGCAGAAATTCACCGTGCACAAGGGGCTCGTGGCCCCGATGGACCGCGAGAACGTCGACACCGACGCGATCATTCCCAAGCAGTTCCTCAAGTCGATCCGCAAGACCGGCTTCGGGATCAACCTGTTCGACGAGTGGCGCTACCTCGATCCCGGCTTTCCCGGCCAGGACCCCGCCA
>JAQGMT010000147.1 GCA_028292185.1 Ramlibacter sp.
GCCAGCAACATGCTGTACGTCGCGCCGGGGTCGCCGTGGCCCAGGTCGTGCGCAAAGCCGGGCATCTGCGCCTGGTAGCTGTTGCCGACGAAGAAGGACGTACAACCGGCCAGCAGGATCATGCCGACCAGCAAGCGGTTCGGACGCACCTCGACGATGGTGCGGCGGATGTCCGCGAAGCCGCGCACCGGCCGGGGCAGGGCCGCGGGCGCCTGGCGGAAGCGCGGGCCGTACGGCGCGCGCCACAGCCAGAGCACGGCGGGCAGGTAGAACAGCGCGTTGAGCAGCAGCCCATAGCGCGGCCCGAGCGTGAGCATGATGGCGCCGCCCACGGCCGGCCCCACCAGCACGCCGAGAGTGCGCGCGGTGGCGTTGAGCCGCACCGCGCTGCCCAGCGTTTGCGCCGGCACGATGTCGAACAACAGCATCTGGCTGGCGCCTTGCCACAGCACCCCGGCGCAGCCGTGGACCACCAGCAGCGCCATTGCCTGCCACATCTGCAGCGTGTCGGTGATGAAGAACCAGGCCCAGCCCACCGAAGCCAGGATGAACAGCGCCATGCCGCACTGGATGATGCGGCGCGGATCGAACCGGTCGGCCAGCGCGCCGGCGGCCACCGAGAACAGCAGGAAGGGCAGCCAGTGCGACAACACGGCGAAGCCGCCGAGCGCGGGCGAGTGAAATTTCTGGAACACCATCCAGTAGCTGATGACGTGCTCGACGTTGTCGGCCATCATCGCCAGCAGGTAGGTGGTGAAATGCGCCTGGTAGCCGCGGATGCGCAGGGCGGCGAAAGAGGGGGACACGGGAGTGGGAGCTGACATCGAACAAGCCGGCGGCCCGCGGCGGCTGTCTGCGCAACGGGCAAAGTTGCCATCCTACGGGAATAGGCGGCGGCGCTGCATGGGTACGCCGGGAGAGACAGGGTTGGCGTTCGCAAGGCGGACAGGCCCTGCCCGCAGCGGACCAACCCCAAGGCCGAGTTGCCTCGAATCAACTGAACCGTGAAAAACTGCTGCTCGCGCGCGCACATTTCCTTAACATTGGGGGGTGCCAAAGAACGCACAACTCCGCGCAGCATGGAAGCAGGCAAACGACAGCGTTAAAGTCGCTGAAGATCGTTTAGCCGCGGCATGGGTTGCCTTCGCGAAGGGCGAGTCGGGTCCGCCGGACAAGCAGCTGCTGGAGGAGGTAGCTCGCCTTCGGCGCGAGTGCGACAAACGCCTGAAGACGCTCCTCGACGCCTATGGCCGTAGCAAACCTGGCGCACGCAGCCAGTCGGAGCGCCCTGACGCGCGATAGCTGGTTTTGCTCGGGTAGTCTCTGGTCATGAGAACAAGCGCACCGTCGTCCCGACACTGGCTCACGGTCGAGCCGCTTGGAGCGCAGGCGTTCTCAGCGTTCGGCGATGTCATCGAGCCCGGCCGCGCTGGCAAACATCGAACCATCAACGAAGGGTTCGCCGAGCGCTTCGATGACCTGGCCCGGCTGGACACGGCCAGGCAAGGTGGCCGGCCGGTGCTCAGCGTGTTCCGCGCCCGGCCGCGCGCGCTGCCCTTGCAGCTGCGCCTGGTCGAGCGGCATCTCCTGGGCAGCCAGGCGTTCGTGCCATTGCTGGCACAGCGCTTCCTGGTGGTCGTCGCACCTGCCGGTGCGCTGCCGATCCTCTCGCACTTGCGGTGCTTCATCGCCAAGCCCGGGCAGGGCGTCAACTACGCCGCGGGCACCTGGCACCACCCCTTGATCGCCCTGGACGCAGGCGGCGACTTCCTCGTCATCGACCGCGGCGATCCGCTCGCGGCCGACGACTGCGAGGAGCATTCCTTGCTGGACGAGGACGTGTGGGTGCGCGACTGAGTGCGGCGCTGGGACGCACATCCGCGCCGCCGCTCAGTTTTCGTGAAGCACTTCCTCGCGCTGCTTGGGCGTGAGCGTCTCCGGCGGGAGCTTGCGCAGCCAGGCCTGGGCAAAGTCGGCCTCGCTGCCAACGGCGCCGTACTCGGTGATCAGGCCTTCTCCGTGGCAGCGCCAGATGCGGCCGTACTCGCTGTGCTCTCCGCGCACTTGCCCGACGGTCACCAGCTTGCCGATGTTCGGGCCCGTAGGGCCCAGGGCTCCCGCGATGACTTCGCAGCGGTCGCCACTCTTGATAGGTTCGTTCATGCTGCAGTGTGCCTGTTTCTGATCGCGTTCAATGGCTGAGCGGGACTGCCCGCGCAACAAGGTCCCGGCTACGCACGCATCGGCACCATGCCGCGCAGCCGCTCGTCGCGCAGCCACAGGCCCGACCAGGCCATCAAGCCAAGGTAGACACCGAACCGCGTGTGCGAGAACAGCGGGTCGTTCACGCGAACGTGGCTCGCAATGGCGCCGCCCAACAACCCCGTCAACAGGATCGCGCCGAGGATTGCGGTGCGCGGGATGGCGTACAGCACCGCACAAGCAAGGGCCAGCAAGCCGATGCCCGGCGCCGTCTGCATCGGATAGCCCAGCTGCTGGAAGGCCTCGACAACAGGAGCGATTGCCAGCAGCTTGATGATGCCGTCGAACAGCAGGAACAGCACGACGATGAAGCTCAAGACGCGACCGGTCCAGGTCAACGCCGAGGAAGGCCGGAGCCAGTGTGTGGTAGTGGTTTGCATGAGTGCTCGCGATGATAGCCCTGGGCCGAAGCGGTCGCCTGCGATCCGTGGCAGACTGGCTCGCCGGTGCGCCGGTTTTCGTCCTGCTCACGACTTGGAGAATCGAAATGGCCAACAAGAACACCATTTGTCTCTGGTACGACGGCGCCGCATTGGATGCCGCGCAGTTTTACGCCAGGACCTTTCCGGACAGCGCCGTGGGAGCCATCCATCGCGCGCCCGGCGACTATCCCACCGGCAAGCAAGGCGATGTCCTGATGGTCGAATTCACGGTGGCCGGAATTCCTTGCCTGGGCCTGAACGGGGGCCCCGCGGTCAGGCACAACCAGGCCTT